>CAUZNH010000010.1:0-11386 GCA_963581345.1 Candidatus Thalassarchaeaceae archaeon
GCCATGCGCTTTTGCTCATCGAATTTTTTGCGCTTTCCCGGAGTTTCAACCTTGTCATAAGCGCCTTGAATTTCTTTGAATCTACCTTCTGACGCGGCATCTCCTGGATTTCTATCAGGGTGATGTTGACGCGCTAACTTGCGATACACTCGCTTGATTTCTGCATCAGTCGCATCGGGCGATACGCCCAAGGTTCTGTACGGGTCATCAGCCATGTCTGAATGGATGGAACACGCCGGCTCACTTCAACCCCGCCATAACAACCATGATGCCAAATGGCATCGCGGCACATATTGGGTGGAGTCAATGAGTGATGGTTCAGCAGGCCTAACCCGATACACAGCAACTCATTTGATTGATGATGATTGCAATCTCCATTCTGGTGATGTCATACTCCATCCTAACGGCTCTTGGAGCCTATCTAAGGGTGATGAGGATGTGCAAACGACAATTGATGGATCCTCTAGAGTAATTACCCGCTCATTTCAGAATTGGCACACTCACCTACCTATGGTGCTCAATCGAGGAATGGGGGAAGGGCTCACTCTTGGAGACTGGCTTGAAAAGAACATTTTCCCAACCGAAACCCGAGTTACTCCTGAGTTTGTCAGAACGGGTACACTGGCTGGCGTAGCCGAGTTGATTGCTACGGGTACCACATTCGCTTGCGATATGTATCACTATCCTGCTTCAATTGCACCGGTGTTGGCTGAGGCTGGAATTCGCGGAATAATTTGTGGACCAACAACTGCTTGGCCGCCGCCTGAGAACGACGCTGAAACGGAAGATGTTCGGGTTCTCAATGAACTTGAGAATCTTATCCGAGGTGGTTCACTAGCGAATGATAGGGTTGAGTATGGAATCGCTACCCACGCAGTTTACACCTGCTCTGAAGAAGTACTACGCCGGGCTAGTGAAATGTCGAAAAAGTATGGAGCAAGACTGCACATTCACACCTCGGAAACAAGGGATGAGGTAGCACAGTGCCACGAACAACATGGTATGTATCCGATAGAATATCTTGACTCACTTGACTATTTTACTGATGGGACAGTCTGTGCCCACTGTGGTTGGGTTACCAAACGAGAGATGAGAATTCTAGCTTCACACGGGGCTCATGCCGTTCATTGCCCAGTATCTAACCAAAAATTGGCTACTGGCGGAACTCTATCTTATCCAGCAATGAAAGAAGCAGGAGTTGATGTCAGACTCGGCACTGATGGCGCTGCATCCAACAATTCTCTTGATATGCGGGCTGAAGCAAAGGCCGCTTCACTTATTCAGCGCCATGACCACTGGGATTCCACCTTGCTACCTCCGCGTGAATCATGGCAGTTAGCAACAAAGGATTCCAAAGATTGGGTTGCATGGAATCTAGATGATATCCGAATGCGGCCACGTGGCATCAATAATCGCCGCTTACTCGCTAACCTGCTTTACTCGAATTCACAATGCCTCGATGTCATTGTTGCTGGAAAAATCATCCGCCAAGATGGCCACACCTTGACCCTTGACGAGCAGAATATTAGCCTACAACTTGAAGCAGCAGTTGCAGAATATTATGATGGAATTAACCCACCCCAAGGTGGCATTAAGTGAGTAAAGATAACTTCCCATTATTTCCTTGGTCTTGGCCTTGGTGTAGTCTGACAGGAGTACCATTAAGACCATTAGAACTGTTTTTGAGCAGAAAATTCACTTTTTCATACCTAATCATCATCTGGGTATTTTGGTTATCAGATATAACAGGGCCAGCCAATGATTGCTACATCACTGGAGGTGGATATTCTTGCATTTTCGGAATTTGGCCGGGTGACTTATTTGACGCACCGATCCGCTTTTTCACGTCACTGTTTGTAATTCCATTTTTTCATAAAGATACAACCCATATCATGTTCGTTACAATGGGCTTCCTAGTTTTTGTGCAATCATTTGAAGTCAGAGAGGGCGCGATACGTACCTACATTTTGCTCATGATTTGTATTTCAGTTGCTGCAATTGGAGTGACGGTTGGAATGCATATCGGCGAATTGATCAACTCAGACAGTGAATTTCTCCGTGGTGGATTTGCGCGCAATTGGAGTGGTGGCTCCGCCGGTATGTTCGGAATTATCGGAGCCTCTTCACATCAAGTTCGCAAAGTATGGTTAGTTCCAACAATCGCAATCGTTTTCGAGACATGGAACCATTTTTTCAACGGCATCGGCACACTAACCTCAACTATCCACATGGTGTCAATGGCTACTGGATTTCTATTGTGGAGATACTGGATTTCAAGTCATAGTGAAAGTAGGGCGATTAAAGAAAACCGCGACTCATAAGGAGATTTCAACAATATGTTTCAACAACATTGATGATTGCAATCAGTAAAGGAAGAAAGCGACTGCAAGAATTGCGTATGTTGCTAACAACATTGACCCTTCAAGCCAATTTGATTTACCATCGGCAGCAATAGCATTGGTAATCAACACAGCTAGGAATGTAGCCAATGTCTCAAACAAGCCAAACTGGAAGGTCAGTGGAACATTGATTATCCACGCTAACATGACTATTGCTGGGGCCACGAAAACCGCTATCTGAGTGCTTGAGCCAACCGCTATTGAGAATGCTAAATCCATCTTATTTTTACCAGCAACTGACACTGCCGTGAAATGCTCCGCCGCATTTCCAAACAGAGGTAGCAATATCACACCGATGAAGAGAGTTGGAAGCCCCCATTCATCAGCAGCAGATTGAATTGAGTGAACCATTATTTCAGCCATCCAAGCCACCATAACAGTAGCACCAATAAGCAGGGCCATGGCTTGGCGATTACCCATTACTGGTTCTTCATCGTGGTCTCCGTCTGTCGCAAACAATTCAGTATGGGTACGGAATTGGAACAGCAAAAACAACCCATACATTGTCAGTAAAATCGCTGCTGTAATACGAGATAGTGTGATTATCGCCTCCTCATGCCCATTTCCAGTGAATTCGTATGCAGTAGGCAACATTAATGCAATCACAGCCAATAACAGAAGGGAACCGTTCGCACCTACTTGAGTATCGGAGAATTCCTGTACTTTGTGATGAATTCCGCCCCAAACAAATGCAAGGCCAAGAACTAACAAAAGATTACCAAGAATTGAACCGATAAGTGATGCTTGGACAACACTAATCATTATTGCAGCAGTTTCTGTATCACCCTCTTTGATGGCAGTTGCAGCTGCCAACACTGCAAAAATTGCGATTATCATCTCCGCAGCGTTGCCAAATGTCGCATTTAGTAAGCCGCCAATTGAATCATTGGTTTTCAACGCAATTTGTTCTGTAGCCCCCCCCATCAAATATGCAAGGGGCATGATTGCTGCCATTGAAGTTGCAAACGCCATTGGTGCATTGTGGGAAAAAATGCTAAAATAAACCGCTAAAGGAACGAACACCAACATCAATGAAAGTTTTGATTGACGGGGATCAAGCAATTCAATGACTCCTTCCCATCTCACTTCAGTTGCAACTGCATTACCATCAACCGCCTCTGCCATGTTATGTTGAAGAATGGGCATAGTAGGTGAAACCTACGCTACGAACACCACTCAAAGCATTGGTGCAGCGGTGAGAGTTTTTGTAGAATCTACTCCTTCAATAGCCCTAATCCTATTGATTACTACACTCCCAAGTAATGCGTAATCCTCACAGACTATTTTCACATAAAGGTCGTATTCACCGAACAACAACATTTGCTCAACCACCTCTGGTATAGCTTGTAATTCGTTGTAAACTTCAGTCTCTCTTCCAGGTTCTGCGACTATCAGCACAATGGCCGTCGCTTCAGTTGATCGTATCATCTAATTCCCTCCGTGAATTGTAGTAGTGTGGTCTCTGTGTATAAACTGGTCGCTGAAACTCGTTTTTTCCACTTACAATTTGTATTTTGAAGAAAAAAACCAATTTATTGGACTATGAAAATTGTCTCCAGTATTAAATTGATTAACAACCCTGCGCCATCACCTTGATGACCATTACAACTAACCCCAACATGATGAGTGGGTCTTGGGCGCACCGAATTGCCATCACTGGGACTCCTAGTAGTGGCAAAACTAGTTTGTCTGAATTTGCCCTTGCTAATTCTAACAAAGGTTGGCTAGTAACAGTAGTCAGTGACAAAGAATTGGCCGAACAGAATGGTTGCCTTGAAAAAGTTGACAGCAGCGATGGTGCTCATCCAATTGATATTGAACAATTGGCAACTAGTCTTTCAAAACAATGGGCACATCCTCCAACGGATGATATGTTGATTGATGGACATCTATCCCATCTGCTACCAGTTGATGCTATTGTCATTATACGATGCAATCCCGAGGTGCTCCAAACTAGAATGCAAAATAGGGGATGGGAAAAATCAAAAATTGATGAAAATGCTGAGTGGGAACTCCTCGGAGCGGCATGGAATGATGAGCATGAATGGGGAGATACCCCTGTCTTGGAACTAGATTCTTCGCAAGAGAGTGTTCAATCACTTTTCTCACAGATTGGGGTTTGGAGAAGAGATGGGTTCAAGCCAAAAAGCCCAGAGCAACGAATTGACTGGATTACAATCCTGCATGGTGAATGAACATGGCGCTCAATAATTTTCGTGATAACTTTTCTGCATTAATTGAACCGTTGGTAAATAAATTAGGCTTTTTAAATCCGAACCATATATCCTGGTTTAGTTTGTTTATAGCAGGAATATCTGCATGGTGTTTTGCGACCGCAACCGCTGATGCTGAGGGGGCAAAAAAATTAATTTTAGCCACTCTATTATTTGCATTTGCAGCGTTTTGTGATGCATTAGATGGGCAAATTGCGAGGGTTCACAATAAAGTTTCATCTTATGGAGATTTTTTAGATCATACCATTGACAGAATCGTCGATTTTGGTATTATTGTGGCTATTGGAGTCAATACTGCATGGCTCACATCACCACATCTTGGCTACGCTGCTGGCTTAGCGACTTTGATGGGTTCTTACATGGGCACACAATCTCAATCTGTTGGTCTAGGAAGGAACTATGGCGGATTTGGTAGAGCCGACAGGATGACAATTACCTTTTTTGGCTGTTTAGCGGCTATTTGGCAGGCGTTTAATGGAGTTGAGGATTACGGACAAATACCCCTTTTTAATGTTGAAATTAATGCTTTATCAATTGTGCTTTTAGTTTCATTGTTAGGCGGAATATACTCCTTTTTCAGTCGTTTCATTACTGCTCGTAAAGAACTGGTGGCGATGATATCCGCCCCCCAAGGGGGCGATAACAATGATGATACAAATTGAAATGGCCAAGATTTGACTCTAAAGGGCGTCATATTGCGTCAGCCTCATAACCGCCTCGTTACCACACCCCTTTACGGAGAGATTGAGCGTGCGCTGTATTCAGATGAGTAAGCCAATTCTACTAACCGCGCTTTTACTATTGGTTTCAGCGATACCATTTGTCCCTACTGTGGCAGCAGATCAGGCTGCTCCAAATGATATGCAGTCACAGAATATTGAAGCTATATTTGATCCCTTTACCGAATCTACGGCGATAATGTGGGAAAATATCCAAACCCAAAATTTGACCATCGCTCAAATGCTTCAGACGAGTAGATACCTCGTTTATCGTAGTGATTCGCAGATGAATACCAGCCTGATTCAGAATGGGACGATTCCCTACATCGCTAATGTTTCTGCCTGTACAGGTAATGTGGTCAGTTGCCCTGGTCAGCAACATTCTATCATTCACCCATTACCTCCAGGAGTCAATGGCACGTTCTATTACGGTATTGCAACTCAACTTGATGACGGTTCACTCAAAGCCTTCATGGAGTTGGGGACTGGTCAAATCCCGGATCCGATTTACGAAAATACGCATGATATTATTGCACCATTTGCGGTAAATGCCACATTTTACCCTGAAACTAGTAGAACCAAAATTGACTGGATCAATCTCAATCAACTTCAACCTGGCACCTTAATTGAAACGGGACCGAATGCATACATCTCCAACATTTACCGACATCTAACTCCAGCAACTAGAGCCAATTGGCTTGGAATGCAAAAGACATTGGTTGCAAGCGAACCTCCTGGCGTTTCAAGTACATCCTATGATGTCCCACCCGAGACTGATGTTGAGGCATATTATTCTGTGACTTACTTTTACCTAGGCTACGAAGACTTCCGGTTCATTGGCGGTGTCAACACGATGGATGCAGACTTCCCAGTTGCTGAAGACAATGTAGCACCTATTGATGTCGCAGGTGTAGATGCAACATTCGTAGCGGAATCACTTGGTGGTACTGGAAACACTACAATCACTTGGGTTGACATCCCAGAGGAACTTGGCGCTACATACCACATATGGCGTTCCGGCGCACCATTCAGTGACACCCTCGATCCAAACATTGAGCATATCGCTGTAATCCCTTCAGGAGTGGCAACGTATCGTTACGAAGTTGAGCGGGGTACTCTTGGGTATGCATACTATGCAGTAACTGCTGCTGATGCACGTGGCAATCACAATAGCACAATCCTGGCATCTTCTATAGCCGGACCTATAATGGAGAATGCGTTTGACCCGTGGGTAGCAGAACCAACTAATGTCCAGGCAGCATATATCGGTGGTGGGTGGACCAATGTCACTTGGACTGACCAAATGGGTGCAGAAGGCGAATATTATCACATCTGGCACTCTTGGACCAAACTCTCAGCAGCGAGTAATCTCACGCTTGAAGCAACCCTTGCAGCAACGGTACCTGATGGAGTCCAGTATGCATTAATTCCTGTTCCAATTGATAAGGACAGGCTTTCGTATTATTGCATCACATCTGTCACTCGATATAACCATCTCAATGCAACATATGAAGATACTCGCTTCATTGACAATTGCATACCATTGTCTGTTCGTGAAGATACTCTAGCCCCCGCACCAGTACAACTCGCCCAACCTATGCTTCAAGGTAGCCAGAATAGCTTATTATTATCCTGGATTAACTCTCTAGCAGAGGAATCTGAATCCTACTCTATTTGGCGACATCTTGGCACACCCTTTGAAAATAATGAGACTGGAAACTTGTCTGATGATGAAGGCTGGGAATTGATGATTGACACATACATACCACAATCTTCTGAAACTACAATTCTCCGTGAATTATCACTAGTAGAAAACTTGGACCGTCATGCTTGGTACGCTCTTACCGTAGCAGATTCATGGGGGAATTCTAGAGATTCTGTCAGTAATCGTTCAAATGTATGGCTAGTACACGAGGACACAACACCTCCTGATGCTGAAATCTTACTTGGAATCGGAGGAGAAGAAGGGATGCCTGGTGGATCACTAAAAAGCGGTGATTACCGATTACACATCCATAGTGTAGAACCATTAGAGGAATTTCCAATGATACAAGTTCATACAGTGAATTATATTGAAGGTTCAGTAATTGGCACCACATTTACTCCCGAAGGTGAAGTCACTCGTGCCACACCATTCCTAGCTTCTGACACTCACTTCATCTGGGATTTCGGTATTCCTGGCGGAATGGATACTAGTAACATCACAGTCTCTGTTACATTAGTTGACGTAGTTGGAAATTCACATTCTTTCTCGCTAACCAATTGGTCCGTTGATTCCAAAGCACCAACCATTGAATTATTCTCACCATCATCTGAAAGCAAGTACCTGTATGGGACTGAAATTAGAATTCATGGCGTAGTCACTGATGATGTTGAACTGGTTGAAGTAAAATACCAATTCACTAACGTTGGCGAGTTCTTCAATGAGGAATTTGAATGGGAAAATGTCACTGTAATCACACCTCTTGGCACCCCTTCAAATACTGTGGTTTTCAGTATGACTGAACCTGCTTCAACATTTGAGGACCCCGGAAACCACAGATTGAAAATCATGGCAACAGATTCCGCCGGCAATGAAAAATTGTTCACAACCACATTTTATGTTGATCACTGTTATGAAAACATTAGCGGAATCACCCTTTGTCAAAGTGGGAACAGCCCATTCAATGAGGAAGAACAAGAACCTGAAGCCCCGCTATCTCTGACCAGCCCACCTTACGTCATTATCATCGCAGTTGGGGCCTTCAATTTGTTACTGCTATTCTTCGCCATAATGATGGGCGTACTCGCCGCACAAGACCCATCCAAGAAGAAGAAAGGTGATGATGAGTTTGATGAAGAAGATGATTGGATGCTTGAGTTCATGAGCGGCGGTGATGATGATGGTGGTTCTGGCGATACAGCAGATGCTGGCCTAGCTGAATTAGAGGCAGCACCAAAAACCAAACAATTGGAAGATGAAGGCGACCCATTCGATACAAACACAGGTGAGCAAAAGAAACGCCGCAAGAAGACAGTCGTTGAGGATGATGAAGAGGACGAAGATGATGACTTTGACGATGACGAAGATGATGATTGGGGCGACGAAGATGAAGACAAAGCCCCAAAGAAAAGGAAAACTAAGAGGCGTAGACCAGCATCAAAGAAAACCCAGAAACGGCGAGCTGTAAAACGCAGAAATTGAATAAACACATTTCCCCTCAGCATTGACTTTTGGGCACGAACAATAGGAGTGGTAATGCGTGATGGCTCAACTCGCATGGTGAGGTGAACCTTTTGTTCGGCATGGATGACCCGGTCAAAGTTCTAAACCAATTACGCAGTTATGTCGCTGACGGCCGTCTTGAAATTTCAGAAGTAATGGCTGAGGAATTGACCTCTCTGTTGTTATCTGAGAAGAAAAGAACACTTCAACGACAAGAATTGTTGGTGCTTGCATTACGAGATCATGCCAACATTCTAGAAATTCGACAGAAGTGGAAATTGAGTATGAAAGCGGCCAAAACATTGTCTAAAGAGTCCGCTAAACTAAGTCATATGCGAACCAAGGAAGGTGTTAGTGCAAATGATGATGAGACAACACTCAAAATTGAAGACTTAATGCAAATGGGGAGAGTCAATTTACATCTTGGTAATTTGAAGAAGGCGTTGAAGGGGTTTTCTACAGCAGCAAAAACAGGCCATATTGAAGCCCATCTGCTTTCCGTAGAGGTATTTGAAAAATGCAAAGGTTCGCTTAAAAAGGCAACAAAAGTTGCAAAAGGATTGGAGAAAGCACTTGGCGAATGTGGGCCAGTTAATCGAGAGAATGATGAATTTATCCTCATATCAAATAACGGGCTGACAACTTCTGTTGAAAGAGTTGTCACCTCATTAGAACGTTGGATTCAACCTACGCTAGGTCTGACGCAAGGTGTTGTGACTATGTTAACCATCAGACTTCAATCATTGCGCAAACAAATTGCTTCAATTGAATCTGGAGAACAAGCTGCAAATGCTCGTCTGCAAACAGCAATTGACTCACTACAACCTACTGTAGACTACCATGAATATTCACAATCAAGCAACTAAACCTAGTTCTTCATTGGGTTGATTATTGCTTGCCTAGGAAATCTTGCCATTCACGACAAGATGGACACCATGTCCACAAGTTTCCTTGATGCATCACCTCTTGGACAAAGCCGCCGCACTCCTTGCACGGAAGATGCATATTAGGTGATGGAGGTGTTGAAGGAGGGGCAAACGAACTCGGTTGTGCCATTGAATGGACGCCTTCTACAATCTTGTCGGTCTTGCGATTGTACCTTATCGCCATGACTGCAAGTATTGTAAGTCCTGCAAGCATTACTGCAATTAATACATACCAGATTGTTGAGGTATTCATTGATTCATCTTCTGGATCACTTCCATTGTTTCCAGTCTGATTAGATGTATCGTTAATAGTAGGACAACCTTGATTCGCAATTGTCCCATATTCATTTGGACAGTTGTCTGCTGAATCAATTACACCATCTTCATCAGAATCAAGATTGTTATTGGTGGTATTGTCGGAACCATTTTCGGTTGTATTGTCTTCACCTGTATGAACAATCCAAACCGACGTCCAGTTGCGACTAATTGAATCCCCATCATCAGGAATGCCAATTAGTCTGAGATGAATGTAATTATTTCCAGCCTCAGGATTAATGGTCAAAGCCTCACTAACCGCGCCAGTTGATGTCCAAACCTGAATCGCTGAGAAATCCGAATCTATTGGAGACGATGTCTCACTATTCAAGGCATATTCTAACCGAATAATATCGGTATTATCAGCAGCAGAATCCCAAGAAATATCAAGATGCCAAACTGACGCATCGTTTGATATCAATATGGCTAGATTCACCGGCAACCAAAACGGCAAATCTTCGTCACAATTTTCACTATCTGTAGGATAGAGGTCAATGGCAAGTCCAGTTGCAGAACTGGTCGGACAACCATCCCCATCTAAATCAGACCACGCCATGTAATCCATAGGGAAAGCGTCTCCTGACTCAACTCGTAAACCACCTGTATCTAGAGTGAATGTGTAATTATCACCATAACCATCACCATCAAAATCATTGCATTGTGTAGGATCAGAGATAAACGCATCCCCTGCTTCATTTATCCGCATCCCATTGTCATCACCATATGTGTAATTATCACCACAACCATCCCCATCTAAATCACGATACTGGGCTACATCATTGATGAAAGCATCACCGGATTCGCCAACTCTTAGACCATCATTATCAACAGTAAAGGAATACTCATCACCATGACCATCTGCATCAGTATCATGCCACTGTGAAGGCATGTTTGGGAATGCATCAGCCGCACCTAGGGGGTGAGCAAGCCATGTGGCATCTGGGTCGCTGTAGCCATCGGTGTCACTATCTGGGCACCCATTTCTATCCTGGTAACTACTTCCTTGAATGTTAATACAATCATCACCATTAGATTGGGTTTGGTCATCCCCCCAACCATCACCATCGCTGTCCTCATGTTGAGTAGGGTCATTTGGAAAATCATCATCCACATCTATCCACCCATCCCCATCAGCATCCAACTTTAGAACTAGCATCGTACCGGTATGGTTTACCACCACCAAAGACTGGTCGCTTGGAAATATACCTAAACCACGAGGAATGTGATTCATTTGGTAAGAGTTGACTAGTGTACTATTTTGGATATCATAGAATTCTAACTGTCCTGAAAGTGAATTCTGAGCGTTACCCGTACCGACCACAACCATGCCTTCATTGAGTAATTCTGCGAATGCAAAGGGTTCGTCAACCAGTGTAATTTGTTGCATTTGAGATTGACTTTGAATATCCCACATGATTAGTTGTTTATCCCAACCTGCAGTTACTAACAAGTCAGCTCCTGGCATCCATTCGGTGACTCCAACATAGCCGCTATGTGAATATGGTGAGCCGTCATCCATCCAATTTTGTGGATTTGGGTCACTTGTGTTCCACAATCTTACTCCACCTGTTTGACCAACTGAGGCCAA
>CAUZNH010000011.1:0-10997 GCA_963581345.1 Candidatus Thalassarchaeaceae archaeon
CTGAGTGAGTCGCAGCCAGCCATCTCAATAAGACGCCATCCAGAAGAATCTTCACCGGGGTTGGGTATTTGTGAGGGTGTGTCAATAAATTCACCATTTGCAAGGTCAAAGAAGATCCGAGAAACGAGCAATGCTTGGTTAGTTAAACCGTCGCGAGTAATTTGAATAGTTGTTAGTCCAGCACTCAGATTCCCACTTAGTTCTAGGTGAAATCGGTCTGAGGTACTGAATTCAGACCCCCAAGAATCTGTTACTGTCAGATTCAACTCTTCACAATTGCTTTCTGATGGGCACTCAATTGAAATCCAAAACTGACTTTGGCGAACATTTAATGTCTCGCTCCAAACAGTTTCGCCTTCAACTAATTCAACGTTTGAGGTGAGGTCCGGCAATACATTTGAAGGCAATTCCGAGGGGGTTGGGATGCTAGTAAGTAGCATCACAATCGCGAGTGTAAATGCGAGAATTAGGCGGCTCACATCTGCATGGCGCGCCCCTCGGCATTTAGAATCATTCAATTATAGGGCATAGGTGGCGCCCTTCGTGACTGATTACACGCTGGGCCGGACGGTGGCCGAAAGATTGCGTCATGCGCGCATGATTGCCCTAGGTGATCGTAAGGCACCATTATGCACCACCCCGGCTTTAATCGGCACAGGGAATGACGATTCTCAACTTAGTATCAGCGCTAATTTGATGCCATTTGTGGTTGATTATGATAGCAGTTCTCTGCCTGCAACTATGACGATAACTGGAAGAGGCGCGATGGCGATGCCATTTGACAATGACTCCCCTCAATGGGAATGCAAAATGAACCATGTTTTACCACCTTCTTTGGAAGATTCAGATACAGGAGTTAGAGGGCGTTCAAATGGTGGTCTAATCTCTCTGTCATGGCAAACACTGAGACATGATTCAGAGTTGATGGATTTACCAGAACAACCAGAAATTATTGCTTTAGTGGATTCTCTTCAATTAGCCAATCATCCCGGCAAGTTGGTATCTGCTTTGGCAGTTCTCAGAACCCATTTCCCCTCATCCCTGTTATGGTGTCCTGGTTTGGGTGGCCCAGATAACCTTGCTCTGCTTACTTGGTTTGGAGTTGATTTGCACGATTTCACACGCTCTAGGCAAGCAGAATCATTGGGATTTTTACTAACTTCGGATGGGGCAAGAAGGCCGGCTGAAGAATATGATGAAGACTCTGACATTGGAGCGCAGTATAATGAATGGAAGAGGGAGATTTCTGCGGTAAAATCTGCACTGAAGAATGGTAGTCTGCGTCAATTAGTGGAAAAGCGGTCTTTAAATTCACCAAAACTGGTTGAGCACCTTCGTTACCATGATCGATTAATGTGCGACCAACTAACCGATGAAGGAGATATTTCGATTAATGGTACTCCATTGCGCAGATTTGTAAAATATGGGCTGAAATGGCGTTGTAATAGTCCAGTTAGCCGGCAAGACCCTCTAATCGTTGATTGGATTCAAAGAATTACTTCTGATTATCGGGCACCTACCGAGCAATCAGAAGTTCTAGTGCTGCTTCCATGCAGTGCTCGCAAACCATACTCAATGTCTCAATCACATAGACGATTCCGAGGTTCACTCCGTCACCGTCCACTGCACGAAGTAATTGTGACGGCACCATTAGGCATCGTTCCCCGTGAACTGGAGGAATTATGGCCGGCTTCTCACTACGATATTCCGGTCACCGGAGAATGGGACGGCGATGAATTAGAGATGATTCACAAATGTGTGAAATCACTTGTTTCTAACAACGGCTACAAGATGCTAATCAACCATAGTGGGATTGACTTTGACAGTGATGAAATCGGCGTTGAAATTATTGATACTAGACAAGGTGAGGGGGCTGGCTCGCATGACGGCCTTCAGAGACTCAAGCAAGCATCAGAGGATGCTGCGAAGAAATACCACCCTGATTATCGTATGAATGAAAAGCAACATTTGCTCATTAAAATGAGAAGCATTTCTCGCTGGCTACACAATAATGATGACTGGCTAGAAAACGCCCATGTTGGTGGAAAACCTCCACGTTGGAAGATTCTTGAAGGGAAAGAGCAGTTAGCAATGTGGCATCCTCAAGATGGAAGATTCGCATTTCCAAAGGGTACTTTACCCAACTTAGCAAAGTGTGGCACTCTATCAGAAGTTCATTTAGAGGATGGTCCGAAACTTGAAGGGGATATTTTCTCACCAATGGTTAACAAGGTCACGGGTGACATCAGGGTAGGCGATGAAGTGTTGATTTTCCGAGCAGGAAATCTCCTTGGTAGCGCTCGTAGTGTGACAGCCAAGTGGGAGTATTTCGGCAGTCCCGGCAGGGTTGCAAAGACTAAACACAGGCTGTGATGCCTCTCTTAGAGAGGCGGAGCGGTTATGAATGGGCAGTAGGTCGGCGGCTCGCTCAAGGTGTTATCATGGGACGAATGCACAGTGGTGGAAAGGGTCGTTCAGGCTCAACCCGCCCAAATGTTAGTAGCTTACCAGAGTGGTCTGAACAAGACGCTTCAAGGGTTGAGTCACTCATTGTTGAATTAAATGAACAGGGTAACTCTAACGCTATGATTGGCACGATACTTCGTGACCAACACTCAGTCCCTAGTGTGAAACTCCTACTCGGTAAGACCGTCGGCGGAGTTCTCGCAGAAGCGGGGAAGACTCGCGAGGTCCCTGAAGAATTGATGAACATGATGCGTAAGGCACAAGGTATCATTGACCATTTAGACAGCAATCGCAAAGATTTGCACAACAACCGTCAACTCAATCTTGTAGAATCAAAGATTCGGCGCTCGGCTCGCTATTTCAAGTTAAATGGTAAATTGGATGCTAATTGGAATTACAAGCGTGACCAACTACGCCTAATGGTAGACTAAGCCTCAACTTGTTTTGCCGGTTTGATTGTTTATCACTATTGGTAGATATCACTCAATTATCTTAAGCCATTTTTTGTAAGTGGTTTTTTGGCAGTTGACATTGTCGGGCGGCCATGCGCTCATTATTGGAGTTGGAGGCATTTGCTACAATTGCCGATAATTTCAAAGCATCTGCTACTTCAATTAATCAATCAGATTCTATTACACTGATTATTCCCACTTCACCAGAAGGAGCAGTTAGTTCGGCTTTCTTGGAGGCGGCATTGTTAGATGCAGAAATCTCCTATCACCGCTGTTTTTCCCCTCGTACTGTAAATCCTCCCTCAATTGAGGTGAAAGATGGAGATGCATTGGACAAACCTCCTACCCAAGAATCTAATCAAATGGTCATCACTCCACTCTTCGCGACGGGAGTGAGAGGGCATGAGGGTGCGGCTCACAGAGGAGTTCTCTCATCAGTTGCTCAAGCAGCAGCATTGGCAGAATTAATTGCACCTGATGGCAAAAGGTTGCGCTCCCTTAGGCCGTGGTTACTAGCTGGGAATTGGTGGGCAGGGGCACTTGACAAAGGGTATGACCCAGTGTATAGCGCCCTTCGCGACCATTTGTATCAGGAGGGCTCGATTAGAGTGGTGCCAATTCCTGAGATAGAAAACCCAGATATGTCTGGGCTAAAGCAAGTTGATCTAGAATTGGAGGCAAGTACCCGTGAAACATGGTCTGCTCTAGATGTAGATGGCAAGGCAAACGCACTAAGCACACTTATCCTACCACAGGTGTTGAGTGAAAATCCCTCAACTGCTAGGCTTGAAGAGTTAGTTTGGCACCGTATTAAATTGTCAGATTCCGACAGCGATTTACACACTATGATGGTTGCCGCACGTGCAATGTGGGACGGGACTCCTAAATCCTCATCAGATTTGATTGATGCTATACTGTCTAAAGCAGTCTAATTTCAAAACTAGTAATTCAGAGGTTACGAGATTTTTAGACGTGTATCACAACTGTCACATCGTACCCTAGCCGGCCTCTTCATTGTCTTTACAGCAATAGATTCAGCGCACAGTGGGCATCTAACAACAGGGATTTTCACTCGCTTCTTACGGCTTCCCCAACTTGGCATTATCGTGATATAAGCGGCTTCATCTGCCAATGAGTCATCTAAACTAATTTTTGGAGTTACAACTGCAACAGCCAACATCATCACACCAGCAACGCCCAAAGCAACGAGCATGAAGGCTAGAGGCAAAGCGAAGAAGTATGAATATCCCCAAACAACTGCGAAAAGTACTGATGTCAACCAGAAACCAACTCTTGTTTTGTCTTTGGTTAATTTACGAGCTAAAAAGGTGAAGCCAACAAACATTGCAAATGATTGCAATAGGGTTACAAGTGGGGAGTGAGTCAAACTTCCGATCACATATGCTACTCGATAATCTGACATTGCTTCTTCTCCTACTAAGGTAGTTTCTGAGACCGTCACAGTTTCTGTGTAAATAAATCGCTTGTGCGAGTAATCTATTCCACTACCATCAACGGCTGAGGTTCCAACCATCATTGAAGTTCCTAAACGGGCTTCAATTGTTAACTCAGACCAAAATGGAGTTGCTGATGCTTGGGGTCGAACAAAATTATCGAAAAGAATACTCTTTTCGCCGACTTTGATATTTTCAAGCGATTCAATTGTAATCGTGATGGTTGAGTCACTAAAGCCGTAATCGTCGTTTACATCAATGCTAACGGTTGGAGATGCAGCCGCTTCGATTGGCTCAACTCCAAGAAGCCGGCCAGAATCAAGCATCAATCCATCAAACATGAATTGTTTGAGGGAGGATGCTCTTCCAGATAGATAAGTCTCTAGGGCTTGAACTTCAGATGAATCAACCTGTTGATTGTTACGACTTGCTTCGGTTGAAGATGTACCCTGAACCTTTCGCCACTGCGATAGTGAGTCTAGCGAATCATTACCGATGTTGTCTAAACCCCATCTCATCCATGTTGCCATAGGCCCTTCTAAGTCAATTTGAGTTGTCCTACGAATGCGGTCACCGCCTTGGATTTCAGCATCAATATTGATACTTAATTTACTCCCTCCGCTACGAAGTGGTTCATCTGCTGGGAATATACCGTATCCACTTCCGCTACCTTCTCCAAATGCTAACACATAGGAAAACCCACCACGGAATGGTTGGACCTGTGAATCTGAAACTGTTAATGAGAGATTGACTTGATAGACTCCATCTTGAGACGAATCCGGCGCTTGCCAATTTAGGTATACTTGAGCGCCGTCATTATGCATTGTTGCAACTACGGTGTCAACAACCACTCCATCTATCTTGAATTCGGTTGTTGATTTTTCCCACATATCCGCACCATAACCTGAACGTAGCACTACTGGAATTTGAACAGAGTGCCCATTCACTACAGCCGGTTGCCAATCCATCTTCACTAAGGGAATACTAGCTTGAAGATTTGATGCATATTCATCTGACCCCCAAATAAATCTCACTCCTGCATCATCATCAGGGGAATTGAAGATTAAGGTTTGAACGCTCAGGACTACAACAACTAACTCTCCACCTGATATGATATTGCCTTCCTCATCAATGTCAATAGACACATCTACTGTTCCTAGACCAGGGCTATAGGCGGGATTTGTGTTTGAGGAGCCACTCCATGACTTACCACCGATTTTCACCTCAGCTGAGACATTAGCTTGAACACCAGCGGCATTTATCACCTCATAATTTACCGATAGTGTCCAAGTTGAAATTGGATAATTTCCGCTTGTTGCCTGAGGAACTCTCCAGCGAGCGATTTCAGTCAGTTGGCTAACTGAAGAACTAACCCATACATCTTGTTCGGTAGTTAAATCAGCAGAGAATGGACTAAGTGTTCCTTTACCCGTTTCATCACCTTCACCCAGTAAATAGAAGTCAACTTCGACAGAATCACAGCAAGTAATTTGTGCATCTACCTCACCGATGAGATGGCTGTTCGGTAGAGCTGATAATAGCAGGGCTAAAAGGGCGAGAATTGTGGTAGTACGCTTCAGCATCTGCTTCCCCATTGTGCGTGGGTCCTCATTGGCTCTTTCAAGGCAACGGGTGGTAGGGCCACCAAACAGTGCGTATTCGTGGTTAAAAATAAGTTACGAAAGCAGTAAAATAGAATTCACTTGTTACAGTTCCTTAGCGTTTTATCATCATTTTATAATGATATTTCGCACTTGCGTTTCAATTCAGATATTCCAACAGATTCATGAACCTTAGTGCCTGCCTTGAATTTAGGTATCTATTATGGACGATGTGAAAGTCTCTGACTTGATTTTGACAGATGAGCATGAAGTAGTTGAGATGGATGCTTCTATTGCTGATGCTGCTGGAAAATTACTTGCCCTTGAGCGAGGTATATTGATTGTTCTTGGTGAAGATAAGAAGGTGAAAGGAATCGTAACACCCAATCAGGTTCTTTCTGCAATTTCAGATGGTGGAGATGCTATTGATATGACTGTGGGAGAACACATGGATGCAGATGTGATGGAAGTTGACGAGAACGACAATGTTGACGACATCATGGTGCAAATGAATGAACGAAAACCACATGCTGTTGTTGCTGTAGACTCTGATGGTCAGTTTGCAGGTTACTTTTCACCAGGTGATTACCGAGAGGCGCTTGCTCATATTGAAGCAAGGCCGGCGATCAAGCGTCTTGCTCAGCACGAATAACGATCATTCAATTCAAGAGTGAGTCCAAATCATTTGAGTCATGCTTGGGCCCCTGTCGTTTGGTTCCAAACGGGAAAAACCAATTCGTTCTAGTTGGATTGCGGTCCCAGTAGGGTAAGAATTCTTTTCAAGCAACCCTTCTATTTCACTAAGTTGCTCGCCTTTCTCATCTGGTCTGAGTAATATGCAATTAGTAGCCATATCCTCTGTTAGCCAGTGTACAATCGGGCGCTCATCCGAGCGCGCCATATCGGTAATTCTCCCTCCTTTGTTTTCACTGACTTCAACATCAGCGAAGTCTTTGAGGCGGATTCTTCCATCGCTGGCAATGGCGATATCAAAGTCTTCTTTTTCGATATACACTTGCAAACCACAATCACTAGGAAGTCCCCAACTTCGTACACCCATTTCTTTTTGTAAAGGATGACAAGGAATGTCAATTGCATCCGGTAATTCGATTCCGTCACTATTCAGTGCTAACATAACTGGGTTTTGTATGAATGAGAGTCTTGGCGTTGAAGAATCAATTTCAGTCGAATTATGTGAAATCAATGTTGCTAAAGGTACAGAGATGTCCTTTTGGGTCAAACTCAATTCAATCCAAAATTTCCTCATTGCTGCAGCAGAAAATCCACGCCTGCGCAGAGCCCGTACAGTTGGAAGGCGTGGGTCATCCCAGCCATTATAATCTCCATTTTCAATATCAATTTTCATTTGAGAGGTAGAAAAACTGCCAAATTCGTGAACCTTAACTCGCCCCCAATAGAGTGTTTCTGGATAATCCCAACCAGCCATTTCGTAGAGCAATTTTTGTTTCCTAGTTGAGTCCATAAGGTCCTTCCCACGAATGATGTGAGTTACTTCTTGAAGGTGGTCCTCAACTGCACTTTGGAAATCTAAAAGTGGCCAAACGCGATATTTTTCACCTACTTTGGGATGAGAGGTTCTCTGAATTCTTAACGCTGGCCAATCACGTAGTGCTGGGTTCTTGTGTTCCATGCCCGTTCTGACTCGAACAACGGCATCGCCTTCGTTGAACTCTCCTTCAGGATCGTTCATTTGATTCCATAAATCACTATTCTTGAGAGCGCTATTGGCGCGGCACGGACAGTCTTGTTGGTCAATTCTAAGTTGCTTGAAATCATCTGCTGTGCATGTACAGACATACATGTAATCATCAGCGATGAATTGTTTTGCGTGGGCCATGTATTCAGGCATTCTCGCTGAGGCCTCTAGAATAAGATCTGGCTTTCTCCCTGCTAGCCAAGTGAAATCTTCCTCAATCCAGTCATAGGCTTTCAAATCGGAGCGTTTGATTTTGGTGTCCGTATCATCGTATCTGAGAATCATTTTTCCATCGTACATTTCTGCATACTGAGAATTTATGATGACACCTCGGCTGTGGCCTAGGGTTAGTGGCCCATTTGGATTTGGAGCGAAGCGTAAAATCACTTCACCTTTGACAGCATTGGGTAATTCAGGCAGACCTTCTCGGCGTTCTTTTACCCGCTTTTCAAGAGCGTCAGGTGCTTCAGCTTCCAACACCGCTTTGACCGCTTCAGCACCGTCATCATTCCACAATTGATTTGCTTCCTCAATTGCTGGTCCTAGCACATCAAACAGATGTTTTGCGTGCTGGCGAAGTTCCGCGACTTCACCAAGAATTCTCCCTTGAACAGAAGCGGCTTGTCCTTTGCCATCATATTCAAGGGCATTTTGCATCGCATATTTGCGAATTAAGAGAATTGTGTCCTCATCGGGAATCCAATCGCTCATGTTCTGCCGGCCTTGGCTACACCACTTGAGCATATCCGGCTAATTTGCCCCTACAGGCTCAATAATCTAACAGATTGATCTCTTTGAACAAAGGTGTTTCACGCGGCCTAGTAGGTATTGGGGTGTCGTGCGAATCTTGCCAAGCATTTTGTGTTGTTTTCCATTTCCATCGTAACATCTCATGAGGTGTGGCACCACTTACTAGTTCTGGTAATACTTTCCTAGTGTACGGGTCGGAGGGATAACCGGAGCCAAATGCTATTGACTCATCTTGCTTGAGTTTCTCAATGAAGTCATCTCGTACCTTCTTTGCAATGATTGAGGCAGCACCCACTACCAAATGTATGGTGTCAGCACCATGCTCACTGGTGATTTCCCAGTTAGCCCAAGGCCAACCATTGAGCCTCGCGCCAATGTTGTCACCGAATCGCTGCTCATTTACATCACAGGCATCGAGATGGAGAATCCCTCCTTTTTGGTTATTTGATGGGAGGATTTGGTTAGCAACATGAGCAAACATTTCGACCTCTAAGTCGTTAAGTGACTTAGATTCCATCCAGTTGTCAATATGGCATGGTAGAGCATTTAGAACTTCAATAAGCCACCCTCTGTGTTGTGATTGTTCATACAACCATTCGTAGCATTCCGTTCTCTTTTTAGGTGATAATTTCTTAGAATCATCAATTCCTTGCTCCTTAAGTAATGGGATATCCGATTGAGGTATGGCGACAATCGCTACCACTAATGGGCCAATACATGGGCCTCGGCCTGCCTCATCAATTCCAGCAACCCACATCTTGTCATCTCAGAGGTCAAGGTCTAATTCGTCGTCTTGTTCCACTTCGGCTGGAGCGGTGGCGGTGTGTGAATCCTTCGCTTTCTTTGTTGATAAACCGCTTTTTCTAGAAGGTTTTGACTTTGGTTTTAGGTATTTTGAGCCGGTTTGACGCTTAGGTTTCCTCACAGTTCTTCCAGATTCTGCCTCCACCTTGTCAAATAATTCGTTGGAGGGATGTGCATTTTTTTCATTGACCAACTCACCAACTAAGTCATCCAGTAAGTCACCTTCTATACTAGTTTCATGATGTTCAAGAACCGTGTTAGCAGCATCAAGAAGGGCTTCAGATGGCTTTTCTTTTTGGATACTCTTGGGTGGGGCCTTGGATGTGAACAAGTCTTGAAAAACCTTGGCAGCAATCTTTGGTGCATCAACTACCGTTCCAATAATTCCTTTGTTTGCTTCAACTCCCTTCTTGTCAAATTTCCCCATCCATTGTTCTGGCCTTTCAGGTGCGGCTGGTTCCGCTGCTGCTAACTTAGCCTTCCATAACGCCTCTTTTGCTGCCCTATGTTTGAGCGCTTGTAACAGTCCGAGTGATCCAGCGAGCACTACGAGGATAGTCATTACCAAGCCATTAAATTGATTCCATAACTCAGCAGCAGCAATTTCAAATTTAAGCCAAGCGGAATCTTCGTGAATATTTTCAGGCCGCCATAATTCCGCTAGATATTCTTTTTTTGTCTCGTTGATAAATACGATTTCAGGACTCAAGATGCTCTGCATTTCAACTGTCATTGTGAGTGTGCCGTTTGCTTCGCTATCGCGGGGCATATGCATCCAAGCCCGGAAAGTAAAGTTCACTCCAGGGGGTATTTGGTTAATTTCAAAGAATCGGGGGGTGCCTGTTCTAGAACCATGTGTTGCTTGTTCAGGTGGTATGAATCCATGTTCAACACTCATATCAACATGGAGAGAAACTTGTAGCCCATCATCCCCATTACCAAGATTTCGTAATGTAAAGGCAACTGAAACATTGTCGTGCGAATCTGTGCTACTCTCAACAGCATATAATTCCCAATCAACTTGTGGGCCAACCCTCATTTCCACTTGCTGGGTGGCAAGAACTGTTCCAGAGTTTAGTTTCAGATAAATAGTTGCATATCCGTGGCTGAATGCAGGTACCATTCCGTTTACTTTGAGAGTCAAAGTTGCCGCGTTCTGAGTTTCTCCACTACCAACAATTGTTGTTGCGCGGGTGAGTGTGGGGACTAACCATTCTGTAGAATCCACGGATATCTCAAACGTATCCTCAAAGTTCCCATCGTTGGTGATTGAAATTGTTACTGAACAACTCTCATCTGGTTGCACATCGTTTCCATTACATGAATCACCGATTGCTAGACTACCTCCACGCCGCCATAAAATACTTGAATTATACTCAATCAACTGAGTATCCGAAGGATTGTTTGCACTCCAAAGTAAAACCCCTATGCGTAACTCACCCGTTGTAAGGGAAGGAGCTAGAATCTCAATGTCAATTGTAGTTTGGGCATTTGCCGCTAAACCAGATCCACTGCCTCCGTTAAGTCGGTGAATGTTGAACAACCCCACCAACCAACCATCTTGTTGGAAAGAAAGGGCAGGTGTCGCCCCACTCATCGGTTGCCCATTTTCGGCTAGAGGGATTAGACGAGCTACTAGGATTGCGGGGGAATTCCCGGTATTTCTAACTAATACATTCTCTCTTACTTTGGTCCCTGGGTCAAGAGTAACATTAGTTCCTAAACTGTCAAATTGTGCTTGAAACCACTCATC
>CAUZNH010000012.1:0-10499 GCA_963581345.1 Candidatus Thalassarchaeaceae archaeon
AGAAGCAGACAAAGAATTAGAATTACTTGAGAAATTGCAAGAAGACCAAGAGGCAGTTACTGAAGAATCATCAGATGTTGCCTCAGAAGAAACCGAATCAGAAGCAGAAGCAGAAGCAGAACCAGCAGAAGAAGAAGTTGCAGAAGCAGAGTCAACCGATGCTGAACCATCAGAAGCAGAACCAGCAGAAGAAGAAGTTGCAGAAGCAGAGTCAACCGATGCCGAACCTACAGATGAAGAAGTTGCAGAAACAGAACCTGCAGAAGAAGAAGTTGCAGAAACAGAGTCAACCGATGCTGAACCATCAGAAGAAGAGGAGGCAGTTGAATGACCTATCTCTCTACTCGTGAAATTGACAATATGTCTCTTGAGGCACGCAAGAAGCGCATGAATGAACTGCAGGAGGAGATGCTTCTCCTGCGCGCGGAGCAAGCACTGGGCGGGTCTGCAAGTAATCCAGGATCATACAAGCAAGTGAAGAGAAGCATCGCTCGTCTCAAGACAAAGATGCAAGAAGCAAGAAGCAAGACAGGAGTAGGGAATTAATGGCAAGTATCTGCAATCTATGCGGCCTACCTGAAGAATTATGTATATGTCAAGAAATAGCAAAGGAGCAACAAAAAGCAATAATTTCAACTGTTCGAAGGAGATATGGTAAGATGGTCACGATAGTAGAAGGCATAGAAGATACTGCCATTGATATCAACAAGCTTGCCAAGACTCTGAAGTCATCATGCGCTAGTGGTGGCACAGTTAAAGGAAGAGTCATTGAACTTCAAGGAGACCACAAGAAAAGGGTCGCCAAAGTACTACAACAAAATGGTTACCAGGTGGAGGTGCGCTGAATGGAACACTGGCATACTTCATGGTTATCTCGTACTCTAGAGGTGGTATCCTCGACTGACCCAAGTTTAGTCGGCCGCTCAGGTATTGTGGTAAGCGAATCATGTAATACCGTTACAGTTGAAGAGCACGATGGCATGTCCATTTTTGCCAAGAATACAATCCAATTCACAATCGACAACAGTGAACCTGTTGTTGGGTCTATGGTCTGTCAAAGGCCAGAAGACAGAATTCAAAGAAAGTACAGGAGGAACTGAAATGCGAGACATCGGTATTGACGTGATAGAGCCGAAGGGCGAATGGGATGGCGATTTAAATTGCCCATTCTATGGTAGTTTGAGGGTTCGTGGCCAGATTATTGAAGGGACAGTGTCAAGAGTTGGCATGTTGCAAACAATCGTTGTAGAGCGGCAACACACTCGGCACATGAAAAAGTTCGAGAGAATTGAGAAGAGAACCCGCCGTTATTCAGCTCACTTACCAAGTTGCATTGGAGATATAAATGTTGGAGACCCCGTACGAATTATGGAGTGCCGTCCAATTTCCAAGACCGTGACTTTCTGTGTTATTGAGAGAGGTGAGTCAGAATGAAGGGGATTTCAAGTCGCGTAACACGCGGTCTACCAACAGAGTCAAAGATGAACTGTATTGATAACAGCGGAGCAAAGATTGTTCAGTTAATCTCAGTACTAAATCTCGGTGGGGTTGCTCGCCGATATCCATCTGCTGGTGTTGGTGATATGATCAATGTTACAGTTCGAAGAGGAACTCCAGAACGCCGCCGACAAGTGTTCCGCGCAGTAGTTGTACGTCAGAAGCGTGCATACGCCCGTTCAGACGGGACTCGTGTGCAATTCGAAGACAACGCATGTGTGCTCGTATCAAACGAGCGCGGAGAATTGATTGGAACTGATATCAAGGGACCTGTTTCCCGAGAATCAGCTGAAAGGTGGCCAAGAATCGCAGCGACTGCGAAACAGATTGTTTGAGGTGATATGATGAGTAGTACAAAACCAAACAAGCAGCGAAAGAACGCAGCCAACGCGCCACTTCATACTAAGCGCAAGCGCATACGTGCTCGCTGCCTAGACCCTGCATTTCCTAATGTCCGTAATGTCACTATCAGAGTTGGTGACCTTGTCTCTGTACGCAGAGGCGATTGGGGTAACCCAGGTCATGACAAGGATGAGGGTGGTAAGCGCCTTGGTAGTAGCCGCGGTAAAGAAGGCGTTGAAGCCAATGTTATTGCTGTTGATATCAAGACAGGACGTGTGTTTGTAGAAGGTGTAAGCCATTCAACCTCAGAAAGCAAGGCAGAAGGAATCCCACTTCATGCATCAAATGTTGTAGTCATTAAAATTGATGATGGTGATGTTGTCCGCTTGAAGAAATTAGAAGAGCGCAACGGAGGCGATGAATAATGAGTGCAAATCACAAGAAACGATTAGCAATGCCACGAAGTTGGGCTGGGGCACGAAAAACCACAGTTTGGATTTCCAAGCCAGACCCTAGTGGTCACCCGATTGACCTTTGTATGTCCTTAGCAGTTGTCGTGCGTGACGAACTTGATTTGGCACAATCAAAGCGGGAAGTTAAGCGAATGCTTGCAACTCGTAATTTGATGGTTGATGGTAAAGTACCAAAGAGTGTTGACCGAGGTGTTGGATTAATGGATGTCCTAACAATTGGTGACCAAAATTACCGTTGTATTCTTGATCAAAACGGAAAGCTTCGCTACCCTAAAATCACAGCAAAAGATGCAAACTCAAAGGTTTGCAGAATTGATGGTAAGAACACAGTTAGTGGTGGGGTCACTCAGTACAATCTTCATGATGGCAGGAACATCCTAGTTGATGACGCAAATCTCTACAAGACAGGTGACAGCCTAGTCATCTCTTTACCAGATCAGAAAATAATCTCCCATTTGCCATTCGCTGATGGTACTAACGCCTACTTAGTAGGTGGTAGTCACGTAGGTACTGTGACTGCAATTCAGAGTTTGGCTGTAAAGCGCTCAAGCATGGAAAATGAAGTTTCCTTCCCCGATTTCGGCACAGTTGAGAGAAATGTGTTCGTAATTGGTGACACCAATTTACCAGAGGTGAGTGAATGAGTAATGTTAACCCGATGCTAAAGCCTCGAATTACTAAGGTCACTTGCCACATTGGAGTAGGTGAAGGTGGAGCTCGACTACAACTTGCAGAACAGGTTCTTTCCTTGATTACTGATGGGAATCCAATTCGAACAATTGGAAAAACCACAAACCGTGAATTGAAGATTCGTGAAGGCGCTCCAATCGGATGCAAGGTTACAATGCGTAACCCTGAAAAAATCAAGAAGTTCCTTGAGGATGCTTTCTGGGTACGTGAAAAGACTCTACCTGCATACAATGTTGATATGCAAGGCAACCTATCTTTTGGGATTGCAGATTACACCGATTTCCCTGAAATGAAATATGACCCAGATATCGGAATCTTTGGTATGGACATCAATGTCGTACTTGAGAGACCCGGACACAGGGTTAGTCGGCGCCGACGTTTGAAGGCAAAGGTTCCAGAATCTCACCGCATTACACGCACACAAGGACAGGCCTGGTTCAAGGAACAGTTCGGATTGACACTAATGGAGGAGTGAAGATGGGAAAAGATGCAGGAATGCGCATAGGCCGAGAGTTGGGATGCCGACGGTGCGGCCGCAAAAGAGGAATGATTCGCCGCCATGGTCTGAGACTATGTCGCCAGTGCTTCCGGGATATCGCGCCGGAAATAGGATTCAAGAAGTACAGTTGAGGAGGGATGGAAATATGCAATTTGACCCATTAAATGACGCGTTTGTAAGCATTTTTAATGCTGAACAATCCGGACACTACGAAGTTACAGTAAAACCAGCTAGCAATCTGCTAGGTAGTCTACTAGGCATTATGTCAGAACGTGGCTACATTGGAGAATATGAAAAGATAGAAAATGGCCGCGGTGGCGGTTACCGAATCGAATTAGTCGGTGCAATCAACAGGTGCGGTGTCATCAAACCCCGCCATGCTGTGAAGTTTGCTGAATTCGATAAGTGGGAGTCAAGATACCTCCCTGCTCAAGATTTTGGTCTTCTATTGATGACAACAAATCAAGGTGTAATGCACCATTATGATGCTAAGGAGGGTTCAATCGGAGGCCGCTTACTGGCCTACGTGTTCTGAGGTGATTATTATGGTAAAATTAGATCAGATTCTACATAAAATACCTCTCGCAGAGGGTGTTTCAGCAACCATTGATGAGGCTTCCTTATCCTTGAATGGCCCTAATGGGTCAACATCTCGAGAGTTTACCCATACCAAAGTAAATCTCTCTTTGGATGGAGATAATGTTGTTGTTCAATGCGACTTACCTAGGCGTAAAGAAAAGGCGATATGTGGGACTTGGAAAGCCCATATCAACAACATGGTTACCGGAGTTACGAATGGGTTTGAGTATCGCCTCAAGGCAGTTTACTCTCACTTCCCAATGACTCTAACCGTAAATGGTTCATCATTTGAAATCAAAAATTTATTCGGTGAAAAAGTCCCACGGGTTGCAGACCTAAAGTGGACACCAACAGATGTTCAAGTCAAGGTCATGAACAAGAGCGATGTTATCGTTTCTGGAGTTGACAGGGAGAAGGTTGGTCAAACAGCAGCAATTATTGAGCGTTCATGCAAGATACGTCACCGTGACCGACGAATTTTCCAAGATGGAGTATATATTGTCTCGAAGGGGGCAAACTGAGGAGGTGTGATGGATGTCCGAATACAATGACATGACAGTTGCGGAACTGAAAGTACTGCTAAAGGCAGCTGGGCTACCTGTTTCAGGTAAGAAGGCTGACTTAATCACTCGACTAGAAGAGGGTGCAGGCGATTCAAGTGAAGAAGTTGAAGAAGTTGCTACTGAATCTGTTGATGAAGTCTCCGAAGATGTTGATGATGACTTTGATGATTTAGATGAGGAGTGGGACGATGAGGAGTTGATTCACGTTGCACGCCAGAAGCCAGAACTCACCGATGCTACAAGAGAAGCCCTAGCAATCCGTTCAGCACAAGGCAAGAAACAACCAGCATTCCGCCGCCAAGAGTGGTATCGATACAAGCGATTGTCCCGAACCGGATGGCGTAAGCCGAAGGGTATGGATAGTAAACAACGCAAAAACAAGCGATGGCGAACTCCAATGGCTAGAGTTGGTTTTGGTAAGATTGCAGAAGTTCGTGGACTTCACCCCTCTGGATTCAGTGAAGTTATGGTCCATCGACCTGATGACCTAGAACAGATTGATCCCAAAGTCGAAGCAGCACGCATAGGCAAGAGAGTTGGAAACCGCAAGCGAGTGGCAATTCATGAGAAGGCTGATGAATTGGGAATTCGAGTCTTAAACAGAAGGAGGAATATCTGATGCAGTTGAGTAACCAGAAGCGATTAGCAGCGGAGATTCTCTCTATACAACTAGGCCAAGAAGTAGGTCTAAACCGAGTTTGGATTAACGATAACTACCTCGAACAGGTTAGTAGTGCTGTCCAAAAGGAAGACATTCGCGAACTGATTGAGATGGGCTACATTAAGGCCAAGCCAGTTCAAGGAACAAGCCGTGTACGGGCTAACAAAAACGCTGCTCAAAGAGCAAAAGGACGGCGCAAAGGACATGGTAAGAGAAGTGGAACTGCAAATGCCCGTTTCCCACGAAAGCATCGCTGGATGCGCACTATTCGTTCCCAGCGCCGAATTCTAAAAGAGATGCGCGATGACGGTACATTAGATGCGAGCAAATATCGATACTACTATCGAAAGGCAAAGGGTAATTCCTACCGTAGTATTGCTCACATGAAGACCAACATGAAACTTGATGGTATCAAAGTAGGAGGCGATGAATAATGGCACACGGAAAGAATCAGAGACGCAAGTACGCTCGTCGTGAACACGGATTGACGGATTACCGCCGTCGACTCAAGTTACTAAGAGGCGGACAGCCAAGAGCTGTAGTGCGTGTAACCAATACTCAAGTGATATGCCAACTCGTTGCTTACGAGCCTGATGGTGACAAAGTGCTTGCGGCAACAACTGGAGCAACAATCGTTTCAGATTTCAAGTGGCCAAAGGATGCATCTCGAAAATCAGTTCCCGCTTGTTACATTGCAGGAATGGCATTAGCACAAAAAGCAACTGCAGCCGGTCACGGAAGTGCAGTTCTAGACATTGGTCTAGGCGCTTCAACCAAAGGTAACCGCGTATTCGCTGCCCTCAAAGGAATGGTGGATGGCGGACTTGAAATTCCACATGGTGAAGATATTTTACCAGATGATGACAGAATTGCAGGAAATCATATTTCTGATAAACTTGCTAAATCTGTTGAGACTAGCAAGAAGGCAATCATGGGGGCTTGAATAAATGGCAGATGAACAACCAGCACCAGATACCGTTGAAGTCGCACCAGGTCTTGCTCTTGCATACACTCCTGAACCAGAAGTCGAACAAGGTCGTCATCGCCGCCGAAAGGGTGGTTATGATGCAATGGCAAATCTTCGCTCTTGGACCCCGAAAACACGTCTAGGACGAATGGTCCGTAATGGCGAAATCACAACATTTGAGCAAGCAATGGATTGCCGCTTGCCGGTTCGCGAGGTTGAAATCGTTGACGCATTACTTCCTGGCTTAGAAGATGAAGTCATTAACGTCAATATGATTCAGCGTATGACTGACAGTGGCCGAAGAGTACGTTTCAATGTCATGGCTGCAGTTGGCAACAACAACGGATATGTCGGCCTTGGCATGGTAAAGGGTAAGGAAGTCGCAGCAACAATTCGTAAAGCGATTGACAATGCAAAACTCAACATCATCCCAGTGATGCGTGGTAATGGTTCTTGGGAATCAGGTGGTGGTGCAGGTTCTAGCGTCCCATTCAAGATTACCGGACGTTCAGGATCTACCAGAGTAACTCTCATCCCAGCACCAGCTGGTAAGGGCTTAGTCATAGGTTCAAAGGGTAAGGTTGTACTTCGCTTGGCTGGAGTTACCGATATCTACTCACGAACTCATGGACAAACTCGAACAACAATCAATTTCGCCCGCGCAACTTACAATGCATTGCAAAACCTCAATAAATCCAAGGTTAGTGCTGACCAGAAGAAGAAATTATTCATGTCTACAGGTAGGGTGAACGAATGACTTGGTTAGTAATTAGAGTACGATCTAACATCGGTGTTGAGCGTTCAATCAAACAAACAATGGGTCATCTGAATTTGACTCGTGTAAATCATGCTGTTCTCATTCCTGAGACTGATGTTTATGCTGGAATGCTTCAGAAGGCTAAGGATTACATCACTTGGGGACCGGTTGATGAGTCAACAATCGCAAATCTAATTGCTGAAAGAGGACGATTGATGGGTGATAAGCCAATTACAGATGCTGTTGTGAAAGCAGAGACTGATTTCAAGAATATCAAGGAGTTTGCTTCTTCAATAGTTTCAGGAGATTCATCAACTAAGACCATCCCTGACATGAAGCCAGTATTCAGACTTCACCCACCAAGAGGAGCGAATGGATGGGGTGGGATCAAACGCCACTTCACAATTGGCGGAGCATTAGGATATCGCGGAGAGGCAATTATTCCCCTCGCTGGAAGAATGATTTGAGGAGTTGAAAAGTATGCCATCACGAACAAATAAATTCCGAGGACGTAGCCGATACCATGGTCGTGGCAAGAAAGCTGGACGTGGTGCTGGTAAGAGAGGCGGGCGTGGTAATGCTGGCCTAAACAAACACAAAGTCATGACTCGAATCAAGTATATGCCAAACCATTGGGGTATGCACGGGTTCAATCGTGACCCATCTCTATGCAAAGTCCATGTCACTGCAAATGTCAGTCAACTTTCTGACATGACTGATGATGATGGGAATGTAAACTTACGCGATCACCAAGTTGACAAGTTACTAGGCAGTGGCCAAGTTAACCAAGCCATCTCGGTAACTGTTGAGCACGCAAGTGCGAAGGCGATTCAAAAGATTGAGGCCGCAGGCGGTTCAGTCACCCTTTCTGGGGAAGATGAAAACGAGCGGGAAGAGGAGTGATTATCTCTCCCCGATTAGAAACTCTGAAATGAAGAAATAGAAGGCGTGAGAAAATATGGCAGTACGTAAGCCCTCAGCATTCGGCATAACAGCCATTTCAGTCATTTACTTTGGTGCGCTATTTTGGTGGAAGAAGGAAGACCTTCTTGGCGCTGATAGAGATGCTATGATTTACGCCGCACAAATGATTGCAGTAGCAGTAGCGTACGTGGCTTGGGTTCTATGGGCTGTTCAGAAAGACCTCCCCGCTGGAATCAAGCAAATCAAGTTCTTTGGTTCAGCGGCTAAGTTCCTGATGTGGCTTTCCATAATGGCTGGGCTCTTTTATTGGGCACTACAAGATGATAGCCAAGTTGGATTCCTATTCGTAGGAATAGGTTTACTCGGATTAGGTGCTGCATTAGCATTAGCCTGTCTTGCGTATACTGGAGAGGAAAGTAGTCGACTCTACGCTCTCAAGCGTTTCGTTGATGTTTACCCATCTATCACCAAACCAGATGGTCACGTTCGCTTCAATCAGAAGTTGATGACCACGACAATCGTTCTCATCATTTACTTCATGATGACTAATGTCATGATTTGGGGATTGGCTGATTCCACTATGGATATATTCTCCTCATTCCGAGCAATTATGGCCGGTGCATCTGGTTCAATTATGCACCTTGGAATAGGGCCAATCGTTACTGCATCAATTGTCATGCAGTTGTTCGCTGGAGCAAAAATTATCAACCTTGACTTACAAGATTCCGAAGACAAACAATTGTACCAAGGTGTGCAGAAGATTCTCGTTTTGTTGATGATTCCGGTCGAATCTATCCCACAGGTTTACGGGTTCCTAGACCCTCACGAGAACATCGTTGCGATGTTTGGATTGGGCTGGTCAAACGCATTAATTGTATTACAACTATTCCTTGGTTCCTACCTCGTATTCTTGATGGATGAACTAGTCAGTAAGTGGGGTATTGGATCTGGTATTTCGCTATTCATTGCCGCTGGTGTGGCACAGTCAACTTTCGTGGGAACTCTGTCGCCGTTACCGGTTTCTGCAGGTGCTTACAGCATGCAAAACCCACCGTCAGGTGTACTTCCGATGATATTCTATACTCTGCGAACTGCAACCAATTCTGAGTTGGTTGCGGAGAACGGATTCGAGACGATATTACTTAATCACGCGAATCCGCTGATAGCGCTATTTTCGTCGATTATTGTATTCTTGATTGTAGCGTATGCTGAATCGAGTAAACTGGAATTACCACTGACTCACGGGAAAGTCAGAGGTCATCGCGGAAAATACCCGATTCGTTTGGTATATGCTAGTAACATTCCGGTCATTTTGATGGCTGCTTTGTTGGCTAACCTCAATATGTTCACTTTGCTGTTCTGGAGCCACCCCGTGCTCTCTACAGTGCCTTTACTAGGTGCTAATGGGGCTTGGAGTATTGCGCCTTGGCTTGGCTCATATGATGTCGGTTCGACAACTGCATCAGATGGGTTTGCTTGGTATGCATCTATGGTAAGTGGTGTACAGTCCTGGCTGTTACCACTGTTAGATCAACGAGGTGATGGCTTTGGTCACGAATTGTGGCAAATTATGTTACACGTATTTGTGTATGTCTTTGTGATGACTGCCGGGTCCATGGTGTTCGCAAAATTCTGGATTGAAACTACCAATATGTCGGCTAAGGATGTGGCTAAACAAATTGAACGGACGGGTATGCAGATTCCCGGATTCCGGAAAAATCCGGTGGTATTAGAGCGCATTTTGGAGCGATATATCCCACCCGTCACCCTGTTTTCGGGGGCTTTCGTCGGGCTGTTAGCTGCTGGGGCCGACCTACTTGGGACGGTTGGAAATGCGTCTGGAACCGGACTACTATTGGCCGTAGGTATCATCCTCAGAACGTATGAACAAATCCAGAAAGAGCAGGCAATGGAAATGCATCCGTTCATGCGAGAGTTCTTCGGCGCAGAGTGATTTCCACATAGTAAAATCTCTCGCTTAGACCATTTACAAACGGTTTAGCACCGAGTGATTTCAGTAATTTTCAAGGCTTGATGGAATTGTTTGGCGACGAGTAAACTACAAGAAAATTAGTGTTTTTATTGATGATTAGCGCCACGATTTAGGGTTAATTTACCCTTTTATTCGTGCTGATTTCCGAGCCATTTAGTTTTAATTCTTGGCTACTTATACAGGTTACTTATTTTCATCTCATATCAGATTAAAAACGTGGTACTGCATTGCATTGCCGTGATGGCTCAAAACCAGTCTAGTGGGTCAGGTTGATATAGGGACGGTAGGTCGGCGGGATGCTACAGCAATGCACGGCGTTGGTGTCTGAGTCCAGCAATGGGCGATGAAGAACACCATCTCGCATACGCTGTAGCCGAGGTAATGCAACCGCGAGCTTGGCTTGTGGTGAAGAGGTGATACATGTAATGACACACAATGATGTGTGTAAGGAACAAAATAAGGTGCAAAATAACCTTGTCAAAACCAATAAGTAACAGTTAGCGAACCATGTCTCCTAGGGATTGAAAAGATTGAAAGTCGGTTTCGGCCGACAT
>CAUZNH010000013.1:0-10118 GCA_963581345.1 Candidatus Thalassarchaeaceae archaeon
GAATTCCTGCCAGGGATTCTTGTAAGCATTGAAACAGACCGTATATCAACAGTTGATGTCAGAATTAACGTTGTAGAATCTGGAGGTATGTCTGAAGATGGTGTATCCATTCACTGGGTGTATAGACGTGGTGGGCTAAATCTTCCGGGCAGCCAAGATAATTCATGGTTGACCCATGATACTGTGATAGGAGATATTTGGTCATATTCCTCAAATATTGACATGACACCAGCACCTCACATTAAACTGCAGGAAGGGGACCAACTGATGGTTTGGTTGGTCGGTGAAGACCGAGCCGGAAACGATTTATTTGGTGAAGGAACAGCGGATTCACCACGTGCCCCGCAATTAATTATCAGAGTTTTTGAGCCTGTTCTTTCAAAAGTTGAAATCGATGATTTGACTCCGATGTTATACAAGAATGTGTACATCCAGACAACAATCAGGAATAATGGTTCAACTATGGGAAGTCTCAATGTGACATTGGTTGAAGAATTAGATGATGGTACATTACAATTCTATGAATTGCACAATATTACTAACCTCGGGCCACAACAAAAGCAAGTAGTCGCATTCTCTTGGGAAGCGTGGGATAATGGAATGCCTGACCTCTATATCATGTGGAATGGCGATGAATCAGACCTTACATTACTCCAACCTCAGATAGATGTTCAGGAAAAGGAAAGTGAGGGCGGTTTATTCGGCGCAGGTGCAAATGTAGGCATGATTCTAGGCTTACTAGCGATTATTGTAACCGGTGTCGCGATAGTTATCGTAGCAATGATGATGCGCAACCGCGAAGAATGGGAAGAAGAGGAAGAATGGGAGGATGCTGAGGTATACGCTGAGAAGATGCTCGGCAAAGAGGAAAGTGAAGGAGTAACTGCTCAACCCACTGTCGTACCTGAAGATGCCCCGCTTCCTGAGCAATCCCCACCACCTGGATTGAGTGATGAGGAGTGGTTAGTAGCCGCTAAGCAGGAGTTACCTGACTGGCCAGATGATGCACTCTTGTCTTACAAAGAGAATGGTTGGAGTGTTGAACAATTAGTTGAATGGAAAAACAACAACCAATGATTCTACATCTCATCCTGAAAATTGTCACTAATTGAAGTTGGTGAAATTAATTAAATCGCGCGGCAGATGAAAAATCTGTAGATTTTCTTGATTTCTAACTATTCATGAGTATCAAAATTAGAGGGGAAATCAGAAGATGGGCCGCGCGACAACGTTTTTTGATTTCGCGAAATCGCATTTATTGAGAAACACGCGCGGCCGCGATTCGTAAACATCAAACATTATATGCCTGCGCGATTGAATGGCCGTTGAGGAAGAAATTCCTTAGGGATGCACATGACTGGAACGAGCTTGACTAAGCGGCGAACTGAACTTAAGGGTGAAATGATAGAACTTCAGGAGCAGGTTGAAAAATTACGAGCAGAGTTAGAAGAGCAAGTTAAACTCGTAGAAACTATACTTACAGTATTTTTAGAAGAAGCAGATGGCGTCCAATCCGGAGCCGCCCCAACTATTCCGAATCAGCCCAAACACGGCTATTGTATGTGAACAACTAACCTAATTTGGTTAGCCTTTGATGACAGCTAGTGGACGCAATCTTACAACTGGTCTAGCAAGACCTGCTTGAGAAGTTAATCGAATCACATCATCTACATTCTTGTATGCTTGAGGTGCTTCTTCTGCTAAAATATTGGGAGTCCTTGTATGAACATGGATTCCTTGCGCCTTTAGTGATTCTAATAATTCCTCACTGTCAACACTTTTTCTTGCTGCTGCTCTAGAAAGTTGACGCCCAGCCCCATGGCATGAAGATGCAAATGCATCGTTTGAACCGGACTTGGGGCCTGCTAGAACCCAAGAAGCAGTTCCCATGTCACCTGGAATCAATACTGGTTGACCAATCCCTGAAAATCGAGCTGCGAGTTCAGTGTGATCTCCACCTAGAGCGCGTGTCGCCCCTTTCCGATGTACACAACAAGAGCAAGAAGAGCCATGAATCACATGCTCTTCCACTTTAGCAATATTATGACATACATCGTATACAACCTTCACATTTGCATCATCGTTTCCGAGATGATGAGCAAGATTGTCTCGTAATCTTTTTGTTAAGGCACTGCGATTTGCGAAGGCAAAATTCCCTGCTGACTGCATCGCTGAGAAGTAATCCTGCCCTTCCTTTGAGTGAAATGGCGCAGCTGCCAGTTGACGGTCTGGTAAACTTATGTCCCAATGTTCACTGTACCAATTATCACCTTGATTGCGGTATTTTGACTCTAGAGCAGCGACATGCTCACTACAAACTTGGTGACCTAATCCCCGTGAACCCGTGTGAATCATTGCACAAATTTGTCCAAGACGAAGTCCGAAGGCTTTGGCGGCTTGTTCGTCCTCAACCCTATCTACAACTTGTAACTCAAGGAAATGATTCCCCGAACCCAAAGTACCAAGAGATTTTGAGCCACGTTTCATTGCTCTTTGAGAAAGATTGTGTACGTCCCCCTCAAGAATTCCATTTGATTCAATATGGCTCAAATCTTCGTGCAATCCCCAACCAAGGTCTGCTGACGCTTCGGCTCCCCCTTCAAGAATGCCTTGTAATTCTTGGTTATCAAGCAAAACCCCTCCTTTCCCTGATGCACCAGCTGGAATTCGGTTGGCAAGGTGTTTTGCCAATCTAGCAAGGTCAGGTATCTGGCTAATTTCAAGATCTGTTGAACAAAGTCGCACACCGCAATTGATGTCAAAACCTACTCCCCCTGGTGAAATCACCCCACCTTGCTCACCCCAATTCAGGTCAGTAGCCACTACACCTCCAATTGGAAACCCATAGCCAAAGTGCCAATCTGCCATGGCCCATGCATCACCAACGATTCCTGGTAGGGTTGCTGTATTGACAAGTTGCCCAGGTGAACGATCATCACCACTAGCGGCAAAATGTGCTTCGTCCGCGACTAACATTGCGTCAGTCCTCATTGAACCATGGCGGTTGATTTTATACAACGCTTCATCGACCTTCTCAATATGCTGTTCCCACTCAAGTGTCATGGCAATAACCCCCTATCTAGAGACTGCCACAAGCCTCCTGTTCAAGCGTTTTTCGCCCAACCCTGTTAGTTGACTTCAAGAGTTGTCTCGTTTTCGCGGCACTAGAAGAGGGGTTAGCATGGCATTTGGCGAAATTGATATTCCCTTTTTCCATGATGCTGGATTCGTCCGCAAGAAGTGCCGTGTGTCGGACTTATGGTTTTGGACTCGCGATGAAAATAGAGAGACTTGTGGTGACACTATTGAAGATGAATATACCTTCATCGGAAAGCCATTAATTTCTGGATTTCCAGAACGAGGGAGCGCACTCCTCAACAAGATGAGAGAGACCTTCCTCACCTTTTTTGAAGAACAAGGACATACTAGGGTACAGCCTTACCCAGTAATTGCTCGATGGAGAGATGATATCCACCTTACAATCGCATCAATTGCTGATTTCCAACCCGATGTAACAGGTGGTGTGATACCACCGCCCGCGAATCCATTAACCATTTCTCAGCCCTGCATTCGTTTGACTGATGTAGCAGCAGTTGGCCGTTCAGGACGGCACTTAACAACTTTTGAAATGATGGCTCATCACTGTTTTAATCGCCCTAAAGATGGTGATGTAGTTTACTGGATTGACGAGTGTGTGCGCCTTTGTGATGAATTATTTGTGGAACGACTGGGGATCGATTCAGGCGCTATCACGTACGTAGAAAACCCTTGGTCGGGAGGTGGGAACGCCGGTCCGGCATTAGAGGTAATTGTAGGGGGTCTAGAACTAGCAACTCTTGTGTTCATGAGTTTAGAGGAAGACCCCGAAGGAGAATTCGAAATCAAAGGAGAACGGTACTCCGAGATGGACTTGCAAATTATTGACACCGGCTATGGCCTTGAGAGATTCTGTTGGGCAGCAGCAGGAACCCCTACTATCTATGAGGCGATTTACCCCGAAACAGTCACTTGGCTAAGGGGATTATCGGGATTTGATTCAAGAATAAGTATGATGAAAGACATCGACGCTGACCTTCTGTTGTCAGAGTTGTCAATGTTAGCAGGCATCCTCAACATTGATGTTGGCACAGATGTAAGTGCTCTTTACGAAAAATTAGTAGAAAGACTAACGAGTAGGGGAGTTGATATTAACCTAAATGAGTTGAAATCAATAACTGAACCACTATCTGCAATCTATGCAATCCCAGACCACCTACAGGCCCTGTGCAATATGCTTGGAGATGGCCTTGTCCCATCAAATGTGAAAGCGGGTTATCTTGCACGTATGTTAGCACGAAGGACCTTGAAAATGCGTGACCAATTAGGAATTGGCATTTCACTTAGAGAACTAGCGGAGCACCACTTAGATGTCAATCTAGTTGGTCGGCAATTCACTCAAACTAGAGAAGGAATCCTAACCATTCTTGCATTAGAAGAGGAGCGTTATGTACAGATGTTGAGGGCTGGCGAAGCTGCAGTTCGCACTGCACTCAAAGGTGTTGATTCCGATGCCGAAGAAATTGACGATGAAATCTTGTTCAATCTTGCAGAAAGCAGAGGGCTTCAACCAGACATGGTTGTTGAAATTGCAAAATCTGCTGGTTGGCCTAACCTGTCTGTCAGACTTGGATTAGCAGCAGATATGGCGGCTCGCCATGCCAAGCAAACAAAAGAAACTGCACGCGGAAAAAAGGCACATGGAATGTTAGCCGATGACATCGATTTACCAGTAACATCTCTAGATTATTATCAAGATACTACGAAATCAGAATTTAATGCAGAAGTGCTGCACTGCAAGCCACTGTCATCAGATGATGTGAAAAAATTAAATCTGTCAAGTGAAGTTGCTGGGGTTCCAACTCATGGGATAATTTTGGACCGAACTTTGTTCTACCCCGAAGGTGGTGGGCAGTTAGGAGATTCAGGTACACTCGCTAATGGCAAGGCAGTAAAAGTTCTAGACTCACGTATCAATGAAGGGATTGTCGTACACCTTACAGATGGACCTCTAGATGGAGCAGTACTAGGGGCAATTAACGTTGACAGGCGACTACAATTGATGGACCACCATACATCAGTTCACATTGTTGGAGGATCTGCCAGAGCAATTCTAGGCCCACATATCTGGCAAGCAGGGAGTAACAAAGGAGAACGTTATGCGCGTCTTGATATAACCCATTTCCAACGCCTTACGCGCACACAATTAGATGAAATCGAGGACCATGCTAACGAAATCATTAGCCAAGATTTACCAGTAGAAAAATTAGTTTTAGACAGAGTAGATGCTGATTCTCAATTCGGGTTTGAGTTATATCAAGGCGGGCCACCAAAACATCAGCAAATTCGTGTCATCAAAATTGGTGATCACGATGTCCAGGCTTGCGGAGGTACGCATCACGACAAAGTGGGCCAAATTGGCGATATCAGGATAATTAGGAGTAGTGCGGTTCAAGACGGGGTAGAGCGTCTGCAAATTGTGGCAGGGGAGACTGGGCGTGAATACGCCCGCAAACAAGAGGACCTTTTAGCGGAAGCATCAGATGTCCTCGGAGTAAATGCAGATGAACTTCCTACAGCTGTTCAACGGTTCTTTGATGAATGGAAATCTCAAAAGAAAACTATTGAAAATCTTGAGGCTGAAATCGTCAGACTAAGGACTAGTGGTGGCGGAGATGATAGTTTCGAAAAAGATGGTGTCCGTTACGTGATAATGGAAGGCACTGGAGACATGCGCCAACTGCTCGGAATGGTTGGAGAATTAACTAGAGACCAATCAAACCCAACAGTGGCAATCCTTGGAACTCGAGAAGGCGGAGGTAAACTCCTAGTTGCAATCACTGAATCTTGTGTGGCATCTGAAAGACATAATGCTGTTGAAATTCTTAATTCGATTTCCACCCACATATCAGGCGGAGGCGGTGGTAAGCCAACCTTTGCTCAAGGTGGAGGTTCAAACCCTGATGGATTAGATAATGCACTTGATGCCGCAAAACAGTTACTCGGACTTCAGTGAGTAACCCTTACCACTTCTTGGAGAGATAGTATATGTCTAACTACCCACCAACTCCTTTCCCCCCAAGCCAATTACTACCATACAAGGATGTACTCATTCTTATTGGGGTAGACGGTGAAATTACAACAATTGATTGTAATACATTGGAGCAAAAAAGTGAGACTGTGAAGCCATTCCCCAGCTCAATAGAGGCTGCATGTGTTGTTGATGACAAAATGATTGCAACTTGGGTTCTGCCTGAATTGTCGCTCGCTAGGATGGCTGCACTCCCATTAAATGAAAAATTCACTGATGGGGTAGACATGAGTCAATTACGACTTAAACAGGTTAACAGGGGGCAAGATGTTTCTGTAGCAGGCGCAGATTGGAGTCATTCCTTAGATGCTGAGCCACTTGGAATAACATCTCATGATGGCCGTATTTGTTTTGTGAATTATAACCGAGGAGTCTACTGTATTGATTCACAATCAAAAGAAATTTGGCGCATTGAAGAAATCCAATGGTTAAGCCAAGAACACATCCCAGATGCATCTGTCATCTATGCAGTCACAACAGCGCCTCATCCTAATTCCAAAAATGAGCAATGCATTTGGTTATGGGCGCATGGTTCAGGTTGGGTCGCCTTAGAATGGGGCACCGGTGAAATAATCGCACAGGGTAATTTGCACCATCAAGGAATTCTTGACCAAGTAAGAACCGATGGAGAGGGAGGTTGGTTAATCGGTTTTGAAAGCGGTGAGATTATCAGATGGGATCCAGAAAATGATACTGAAGATGTTATTGGAGGCGGCCCATTCTGTGATGCGGTTTTCTCAAAAAGAGGTTGGGAGATAATCGCTTGGCGCGAGGATATAACTTGGGATGAACAACAGGTAAGTCGAACGGCAAGAAAGGACTTGGGCGTGTGCTTTTTCAACCACAAATTAGACGGGTTGCTAGTATTGAATAATTCCCAAAAGTGGGTGAAATTCAACAATCACAGTTGAGTTTCACTCTTCTTCAGATGAGGCTTCTGCTGGTACTTCTTCAGTAGATTCGGTTGCGACTGCAACTGAACCTTCTCCTGCATCATAGCCACAGCGACCGCAGGTTGTGCGGTCAGAATGATTTGCTAGAAACACACCGGGGCCACATATTTTGCAATACTTATTTTTGCGAATTAGTTTGCCATCTTCAACAGTGTATAGGCTTGAACGGTTTGACATTATTCCTCACCCCCAGAAACATCTTCCTCAGTTTCAATTTCTACTGGTGGTGCAACATCTGGCACCTTCGCAGGTGCCTTCTTTTCAGCTGGTGCATCTTCAGTAGCAACACCATGCCTATCAAGGATGTATTGAGGTTCAATCTGCATCGCTTCTGGTGAATCATAAATGAATGCCAGTCCAGTAGTCAAAGGTTGACCAAATCGTGTAGTTACGTCTTTGACTATGACATTGGATGCTGATGAACCTGGTTCAAGAGAAGCAACCTTGCTTCGCAGGTTACTCCGACTTGGAGTTGCTAATTGTTCATGCCGCAACTGAAATCTGATTTCAATACGACTCAATAATGAGTTTTCTTTCCTGTCTACTATTTCCATAATCATCCCACCTTCAGCGCACGTTTACCTTTAGTGCGTAGTTTCCTGCTCTCTCAATGTTGAGTATTGACGAAATTTCTGAGCGCTTTGGGTTGAGCACCACGACATATCCCTGCCAATCGGAACTGAGATGTGCACCTGGACAAAATGGGCATTCAGGGTTGGTTGGTTTTACCCGCTCAATGTCATCTTTCAATTCTTTAGCCAAGGCCTTGTGCTCTTCAACAGAAGGATCCAAGCCATTCTTGTTAAGGAATACAAGTTGAACTAAGGCTTTCTTGGATTTAGCAATTAAATCATTGTTTGACTTTAGACACCATCCAAGATTTCCTGTTGCAACTTCGATGATTCGGTGGCATTCGGCACAAGCAAGTTCAACTTTCTTTGACAAATTATTCACCGCCGTCCCCTAACCATGCGTGAGCCCCGAGGCCTGGTTGCTTGCAGGTAAGTCCTATCTTTGATGAGCGGGGGTCGTGGGTGTTGAGTGAGAGTGTGACCACACGAGAGCGTAGAGGGTCTGCAATTGAGAGTTGGGCGCCTGAACGACTGCCGGTAATTTTCCCTTCATTTTGATTGATTTGTACAGGCTCTTCAAGAATTTGTGATTTATGTAGTAGACCTTCAAGAGGGCCAACTTGAACGAAAGCGCCGAATTCAAGAATCTCTGATACAGCGCCGTCAACAACCTCGTTACTATCAAGACGGAAAAGTACGGCTTTGAAACGAACATTCTGGTAAATTGCACCATCTCCATGAATGATTCTACCTCGTCCAATCATCTCGTGATCGTAGGTGACGATTACGAAATTGTCATCATCATCAAACCTACCTTCAAACGCCTGATGTGCTAGACGGTCAACGTGTTGACTCAATGATTGACCCTCGCGGATGTACTCCGCGGGGATTCTGATTGTATCTTCTCTGACTTCAAGTGTGTACATCTTTTTTCCCTCCATTCACCGCTCGCTGAGAGGTGTGCCTTGGAACGGAAGGGTTCACAACCCTCCCGTCCCTCACAGGCGACGCCTCCAGAAGAGAGGTTTCCAGTGGCTCGCCGACCTACTCCCCCTTTATCAGCAAACCGGTTTCAGTGAATTGATTACAAGGCTGCATATGCTGGAAAAGTATTGTATTTCAACTCGAAACAATTGTCACCTAAAAGCACCTTCCAATTTGATTCTACAACCTCAGTATTGATGATAATTATCTTTCGCTTGAATAAGATTTCATCGTGACCCCCGTAGGGGTCACGTGCCTTTACAAACGGGTTTTACCCTCAGCGGATTTGGTGAAGGTTGAAGTAGCGGCCAAAGGGCAAAGTAGTATGTGATTGGGCCTGCCGCGAGGAATTTGCGGATGAAAACTGCTTTCATAGCGTTATTCGTCACCTTCTCAATGGTGCTGCAAATAGCACCACTAACAAACCACAATCCACAATTGGATGACCTAAACTCTAGTCCATTCGTTGGTAAAAGTTCTACCGAGTGGAGTGATGGGGGTGAGGCGTGGTCTCAACTTGGTAGGTATGGCTCAAGAAATGCCACTGCACCGATACACAGTGTTAGCGGGGGTCCTGGTGTTGGGCCCGTCTCTGCGGTTTCAGAATTAGCAACTATCGATGACCCTGAAGTAAATTGGGCCCATTTTTCAAGCGGCAGTTATGGGGCACAAGGTTTAGCGACAGTTGTTGGAGATTTTGGCCCCAATATAGTTGTGACAGGTAATGCAGACGAGCGTTGTGGTAGCGGCCACCTCTTTACTGTACTAATCTCTGAACGAGAGTCTGGCGGTTCTACTCACTCATTCTTGAGTATCATTGAGGGAGATACTAGCAGGAAATCATGGGAAGTTGACCTTGGAGTCACAGATTCTGTAAAGGCTTCACCTGTTCTATTGGATGTTAACGGAGATTCAACTCTTGAGATTCTTGTTGCATATGACGCTCAAGGAACTTTCAACACCGAATTATGGTCGCCAATCTTACAATGCGGTGAGGCTGGATGGAATACAGGTGGTAGTCACTCAGCCGAATTATTGTGGTCATACACAGACCCTGACCTCGGCATTACAGTCCCATCCCCCTATGTCCTAGCTAATCACCAGGTTGGCACCCAAATTCTACTTGGGGACTTAGACATGGATGGAGATGCAGAAGCTGTCTACTCATTAGTCAACGAAGGTGACAGCCAAGTTGTAGTGTTAGCATTGCCATTAATTGCCGGAGGTGTGCCAAGTCCGATATGGCAAGTCAGCCTTGACTATGGAGAGATCCCATCTGACCCGGCATGGGTAAAGATAGATGACACGCACTCAGCGGTGTTGCTAACAACAATTAATCCAAGTGATGGAAATATCTGGGTATGGAGACTTGACGGTGCAAACGGCGCTCCTAACTGGGGTGGTGTTTCTCTCAACAATCTTGATGGGAATACCGATTCCCCGCACATCAGGCTACCCGGTCCAGTCGTCGCTGAACTTGAT
>CAUZNH010000014.1:0-9983 GCA_963581345.1 Candidatus Thalassarchaeaceae archaeon
CTGCTCGCGCTGCAATGGTGTATCAACAGTTGGAGATACCATTTGTTTCAGTCAATATTTTGGCTGACTCACGAGCAATCCCAGCAGTGTGTGAGTGGTCAGATTGGCCAACCATGCCACAATGCTACATTGATGGTGAACTCATCGGTGGTTCGGATATCGTGTTTGAGATGTTTGAATCTGGCGAACTTCTAGAAATGATTTCAGAAGGCAAATAACTCACTACAAAAGTTCAGGTATTGATTAGTACTTGATGCCGAGTTTATCGTAAATGAATGACATCAGCCATGCTGGCCCAATCATCAGATACTGAATGTCTTCAAAGAACGAAGGTTTCTCACCTTCAACCTTGTGCCCATAGAATTGACCGATCCATGCAAGGACGAAGATAACCAGACTGGATTGCCATAGTGGAATATCTGTGATTGACCCATATAAGTTGCACATCGCGTAGCAGGACAAGCACCACAAAGTCATGCCAATTGTCAGAGGGAGAGAGAGTCTAGCATAGAAGATAAAGACAGGAATGAGCATGATAGTGGCAAAGTTCACCCATTCATTGACAGCCATAACTTCGGGGACAGGGATACTCCAGAGCAAACCTACAATGGTGAGGAAAATCAGTGGGACTGCAACCCAGTGAATTTTCTTGTTCAGAGGATTCTGGTGACTTTCCCCATAACTATCCAACCAGTCCTGCATTGAACGAACTTCTCCCATGTTTGAGTGAGGGGTCTAACCAGTCCTTCACATCATCGGCTTATCGTTGAATGGAGTAGCCCATCCACTTCGAACTCCGTAAAAGGAGAGTGCGAAGACAAAAAATGATGCTAAACAGGCTGCTACTGCCGCACCCATGACTGAATTAGATTGAGTGGGAATTAGATAGAGACCAGCAGCAGCACTCAACGAGATTCCGGCCCAGAGAATACGTGTATAATTCCAAGGCTTCTCACCAACTTGGATTAAAGCAAGTGAAGGACTTGCCATTGCATGGAATAACCAGGCGAACAGAAGTGCAAGAAATGGTTTATTCACTACATTCGCATAATCGGGAAAGAGAGCCTCAAAGGCGATTGGACCAATAATCATTCCAATTCCTATACCGATTGGACAAAGAATCACACAGGCAATAGATGACTGTCGGTAACGGTGAGATAACTTATCAAAGTCGTCACGAACTTCTCCAAACCAAGATAGCAACACAGCCCTTAGTGATAGTATTGGCCCATATCCTGCGATAAAGCCAAGCCATGCGATTTGGAAAACCGCAACATCTTCAGGACCTGCAAAGAGACCAAGTAGCAATTTCTCAATTCTAACATTGATGACTAAAGCAGCAGAAGCAAATAGAAACGGCAAACCGGTGTTAACTAACTCTTGCATTCCCATCCCATTAATTTCAGGGATTGGTTGAGCAGGCTCTTCCAGATTAGGTTTAATCCTTCTAAGCCAAATCAACCCTGTGATTCCAAGAGCAACAATTGGTCCAAAGAGAGTCGCTTGAGCAAATTGTTCAACACTCCCGTTTGCCCAACATACCATTAGAAGAGCTACAACTCCTCTGTCAGCAACTCGAACAATTGCTTCCCAGCGTGCTTCTCCTAGGGCGCGCATACCCGCTCTTAGAGAATATGTGATTACCTGAAGCCCTGCAGCGATGGCGAGGAAGAGCGCAGACACTAACCCGCCTCCAAACATCATCACTCCAATGTAAGCCCCCACCAATCCAATCATTAGCATCAGTGGAAATTGAAGAGAAATCACTCTAGAAGTAAGACTTCCTAGATTGCTTCCAAGCCTAGCACCATCGCGTGCAATTAGTGTGGGAAGTCCAAGGTCTACGAGTATCACACAGACATGGAAGAAGTCTAACAGAAGAACGAATGTTCCATAGTCATCTGATAGTAAAGCCCGAGTCAAAATCACATGAATTATTATTCCAAAAATGAGGTTAATTCCGTCAGCCCCAGAGAGCCAAAGTGTATCTCTTTGAGGGGCTACTTTCCGCTTGGGAAATTGTTCTTCCTCGGCCATTCAAAGTCCCGCCAATTCAGTAAGTTTCTGATGGAGAGATTCGGTAGTTTGTTGCCAATCAAACTCCCTTTCAGCATCGTTTCTAGCATCTCTTCCAATGCTAACAAGATCTGCTTTCAGCAATTCTTCAACCTGATTTGCCCAGTCGTCGAATGGTGCATTATAATCAACAAGTCTGACCCAACTTCTCTCTCCAATAGATTTGTGAGGAGTAATATTTGAAAGCACCATGGGCAAGCCTGCAGCAGCCCATTCACGCACCTTGAGAGGACTTGACAGACGCCATATTTCATCATCTGGAAGAGGGAAGACAGCGACGTGCCCAGAGTTAAGAAACCCGGGTATTTGGTCCGATGGTAGCGGCCCTAAAACCTCCAACCAATCATGCTGAGTTGCTTTTTTTTGTAATTCTGTTAAACGATTTCCCGTGCCAGCAATTCTCATTTTGAAATCTATTCCTCTTGCAGCAATGACTGACCCAATATCGACTAATCTCATTATTTCTCTTTCTTGATCAAGTTGTCCGTGATGAACAATGGTTGCAACTCCTGTAAAGTTTGAGGGTTTGAATATTGAAACATCAACGCCCGCTTCTAAAATGATAATTGGTTCAATAATCCGTTTGTGTTGGCGATTCCAGTCAGCTAATGCTTGTGACTTAGGCACCGAACCTGCGGCCCCCTTTGTTCTAGCTAATTTGTATGCCCGTCGATATTCAAACCATTGAAGTCGTCCAGTAAGAGAACGGAAGACCGGTGGACTTCTATCAACAATTAACCATGGGACATTGGATTTTACCAGTGCCTTATGTGAACCTGCGACTGCCTGCCATTCCACTAATGCAACATCAAAATCCCCATTATTTACGATAGCGGGCAATTTATTCTTCAAATCACGGCCGAAGGTTAGCCACCCCAATCCTGGTTTGTGAGACCTTTTTACCTCAAAAAAGGAATGACCGTCAATACTAATCTCTTTCTCCGCTTCATTAGAAAGACCACTCTGTTGAGAGGTGCCCTTCTTTGGCGCAACAATTGTGACTTCCCAACCTCGCTGTGTTAATGAGTTTGTGACTGCTAATTGAGTGGTGCTGGCGAGGTCTGTGCCGAGCCGCTTTGCTGTCACCCAGAGAAGTTTCACGATTACCCGAAATGCCGACTCCTATATCGTTGCTACATCTCCGCCGTACCAAAGGTGGCCGGGTTGAAGCGAGTCTTACATGTCGGCCCGGTTGAAAGTCGCGGCGGCATGCAGGCAACAATCAGGCACCACCTGAAGCATCCGCCAATGGATTGGAATACTGAATCTATCAATACACATGTTGATGGCTCAGTTATAGCAAAAATCAATGCTTGGCGCATTGCCAAGAAAGAACTGAAAGTTAGACTTGCAAATAACCCTCCTGATGTTGTTCATATCCATACAGCTACAAGTTATTCTTGGTGGCGAAAAATTAGGGCAGTTAAAATGTGTATTCGCGCAAAGATCCCAGTTATTTTACAGATTCATGCAGGAAATTTCAACTCCTTTTTGCATAATTCATCCGCAGTTAAAGCGCAATTTTTCAAATTAACTTCTCATTCATTGGTAACACCTGTGGCTTTGACACCTCGTCATAAGAGGGAAATAGGCTTGGAAAATATGCAGGTTATCGGCTCTCCTGCACCCCCTATTAGGGAGATTAGCACCTCTAATCGTAATCCCAATTTGATGATTTTACTTGCAAGACCCTCGCCCATCAAAGGTCACCAGTTGGCAATTAAAGCAACTCAGGAATTACGCACTCGCGGCTACGATGTACATCTTCACCTTTCGGGGGTTTCACCAGAGCATAAGTGGGTTGGAAAACTCGGTCCTGAACGAGGGATACATGCTCGAGGATGGTTAACTGGTGAGCAGAAAGATGAGTTGCTTACAACCGCTGGTTTACTGTTGATACCATCCGATTATGAGGGTATGCCAGTGGCGGCTATGGAAGCCCTTTCTTGCGGATTACCAGTGGTTGCATCTCCTGCTTGTCAAGGAATTTTAGGGGATGGTGGAATCATCGTTGAAAACTTAGATTCCAACGCGTGGGCAGATGCTATTGAAAAGATTCTCAAAGATACGGCTGGCTGGGAGAAAATGGCTTCCGCCGGTCCCGCGTCTGTTGCGCGACAGACGCCAGAAATGTTAGGCAAACAGTGGGCAGAACTTTACCAAAATTCACTTCAGGAGACCATTGAATGACCCCCACAGAATGGATGATTATTGGTGAAATAGGACTTGGTTCAGTTGCTATTTTGCCCCTGTTATTACAGGATTGGTTTTCTCGTAAATGGCTTACTAAACACCCATTACCTGACTTCCCAGAAGGAACAACTGGTCCTCTCCCTAGAATGACGGTGATAATCTGTGTGCGCGACGAAGAGTTGGTAATCGAGGGGAAATTGACCGACTTAGCCCTCAAACCCTACCCAAGAGAATTACTTGAGGTTCTAGTAATTGACACTGGTTCATCCGACCAAACTATGCAAGTTGTTGAAGATTGGATTTCTAACGCACCTGAGTTCGGCCCCCTCGTTCGACTGTTATCAACAACCAGTGTTGCAGGTAAATCTGCCGCGGTAAATCTAGGGTTGGCTGAATCCCATTCTGATAGCGAAGTGGTGGTACTCACTGATGCGGATTCACGCTTGGCGGTGAATGCGTTGGAGAGAATCGGCCGCTGGTTTTTGAACCCAGAAATTGGTGCAGTTTGTGGCCAACAACAGCCAATAGGTGAAAATGGCAAACCTATGTTGGGTTCTAGTGCATATCGTTCTTACTACAATCGGGCGCGAGAGGCTGAAAGCCGTCTTGATTCGACACCAATTTTTGAGGGCTCTCTAGCCGCTTACAGTCGTAGTGCAATCAATGCTGGAGTAGTAGCCGATTCCAATGCAGACGATTCACAATTAGCGGTTGAAGCCCGCCGGCAAGGATTGAGAGCAATCCATGATCCAGATTTGCATTTTTTTGAAGCGGTCCCAATCTCGCTTTCAGCAATTCATAGCCAAAGGATGCGGCGAGCCCAAGGACTCGTGCGCCATCTTTGGCGAAATTCAGACTTGATGTTCTCTAAGAAGATGGGCGCACCAATGAGAATGACAATGCGAACTCTGTTTTACGTACATATCAAGATGCCAACCCTAGTACTTGGTTCTCTAGCATGCGGTCTTGGTGTACTCTTGTCAGTGGTTCTAAACCCCCAGGAGTGGAGTCTTATTCCGGTGGGCTTTGCAGCCCTTAACCTAGTTTTGTTCCTCGCAATACTATTCCCACCGTTTGCGGTTCGTGTGTTAGGTTCCAATTCAATACGCCCGATGAATGCATTAACTTCTTTTACTCATTCAATGGCTATTCTAGTATGGGTACATTTGAGAATCGTACTACGTTTGAAGTCACATATCTGGAGACCGATTCAAGAGATTAGAGAATCAATTAATCGCTTTGACCAATTACAATAATTCATTGAGTCAATGGCAAATCCATTGTTGAATACATTGTAGTATCTAACTATAGTTTCACAGAGTGGTGAATTTTTTACAAAAAAAAATGGCCCCCGTTGAGCCGCCAGAAGGCGACCCAACGAAGACCGTGTTTGTATTACATGTGTTTTTCTATTGAACAGTTTTCAGCGCTCAGTTAACCATTTGACCGGACGAGCCAGCAACTGTGTTTCCACCGTTTAATACGGAGATACCTACGTCACAGCCTTGTGCACTGCAGATTTCTGCTGTGCCTTCACTTAGGAAGATGTACTCCCCAGGTTCCCATGCGTTCTCGTTATCACCAGCTTGTTGGCTGATATCGCACTGGTCGGTTCCTGTTACACTGCATGTGTATATGTTGTCACCAACACTTAGTGTAACCTTAACGAACGACCATGCTAGGTCATCCTTACCAGTCATCTGCATGCGGATCAGTGTGTCTGCTCCGGCTGTTACATCTGCATTTGCGTCTTCTGATGTGTAGGTGTTCAGTGTGCTAGCTGAGGTATCTGTTCCCTCACTTGCTAGGCTGTTTGCCCACACATACAGTACTCCGGCCAACACGACGGTGATTGCTACCATTAGGATGGTTGCGATAACCGGGCTGACTGCCTGTTCATTCTTATCGTTATTATTCTTCATTTTTAGTCCTCATTCCCCCGCAGGGGTACTTCCTCTCATGATGCCTATTGATATTAAGGTAACTGCCGTATTGAATCAAGAAGTAGCCATTCCTAAACGCAACACTGGTCTAATATCACTTGTCTTATTAGAGTATCCGGTCAGAAAATATAACATCATCGGACTAGTACAGTTATTTTGTAGGGCCACACCCAATTGTAGTCTCAATAATTCTAATAATTGAATTCGGTTTCACTAATGTTGGTATAGGTATTTGGTAATTATTGATGGCTCAGCCTAGTTGTCAAAAAGAAAGGTGAACAGGGAGAGAGGTATACGTAGAGGGGATGGGATGCACACTCGACGAAGAACACTCAACGGCCCTGTTCACTACAGCCCTTACGGTGATGGCATAAAATCGTTTTCAATCCCGGATACAATGATTTTACCTTTACGAGGTTGTTTTTTATTTACATGGTTAAAGGATAGTGAGGATTTCAGCGCCTCCAGGGGCAATCCACACTGTGTGTTCGTATTGGCTGATTAGGCCGCCGTCCGCACACCTGAGCATGTGGTATGTTTCAAGGAATCGAATGTTGATTAATTTCTTCGTCAATGCATCCCATTTATTTTGTAGGCTTTCATCTGTCTCATTTGGAAACGGCTTTTTTAGTAAGGGGAATGCCCATCTTTCAGCAAATGGTAGTTGGTGGTATCGTTCTTCTAGGTATCTTGCCATTGTAGCGCCCAATGGTTTTAATTTATTTTTTGCTAAAGCCTTCTTTACTGATATATCCCCAGTTATTCTCCAAATATTACTTGAGTTCCTAGGTGCTACATTTTCTATTAATCCTTGTTCACCTGTTGTGTTGAATGGTTCTACTGCAAAAATCCCACCAAGTGGGACTTCCCCCTTGAACGATGGATTATCAGCTCCGCAAGCGAATGAAGGAACCGAAGTACCAGCGTGTAGATTGAAGGTTTCAAGTTGATGACCACAGAGATTACTGATGGGTGTGAACCCGGCATCAATTTGTGCTTGTTCGGCTGCAGCCCCTACTTCATGCCAAGGAGTTCCAGGATGCATCTTCTCAATTGATGCATCTCTAGCTTCTATTGATGCCTTGATTTGATCTGTGTGTTTGTTACTATTACCAACTTCAAGAGTAAGGGCATTATCACCAATGGCGCCATTGACATGGACCCCAATATCTAGTTTAACTAAATCCCCTTTTTTGAATACCATTTCTTCTTCCCAACCAGGTGGGTTGTTTTCACCGTGGTCGGTTGTGTAATGTGCTGCAATTTCATTCACCCCAATTGTTACCGGAAATGCAGCTTTGCCACCGTGGCGATGAATGTAACGCTCAGCAGATTCAATGACATTGTTCCAACTAGCACCGGGTATGATTTCATCTTTGATGGCTTCTAATGCTCTGCGAGCAACATGCCCTGCATCACGCCAGATTTTCAAATCATCTTCATTGACCACGAGTTCACCTCCTTTTGACTTATCATACCCTCTCTGAGAACCTGTAATTGCTCACCCGATGTGAGGGTGGCGTAGTCATCACACTGTATCAACGTAGTGGGTGGTTCATTCGAACAAGTTCCAGCAATGAATCCTGCGGATTCAATTCCTAATGCCTCAGCGGCTTTTTGACAGTCTGCGACTGGATTCACCCCGCTGATGTTTGCACTAGTTGCTGTAAGTGGTCCAACTTCAGTGAGGAGTCTCCTACTAATTTTTGTTGCGATGATACGAATTGCGATAGAATCGCCGCCAACTCTGCTGTCAAGAGTTTTGAGTGCTGGGAGGATTAGAGTCAATGATGATGGCGGGAAATCCTCAAACAATTGTCTCGCTTGTTTTGGCACCGCAACAATTTCACTTGCTTGTTCTAAATCTGCTACAGCTAGGGAGACAACCATATCATGTCCCCGCTGCTTCAATGTAAACAATTCATTTAGAGCATCAGAAGTGGGTATGCAACCAAGTGCAGGTAAATTCGATGTGGGGTAAACAACAGGTAACCCGATATTAACCCTGTCAACTAAGGCTTGCCAATGTGAGACATCGCCACTCATAACAGGAGACCGTCGTGGCCTCCCCTCTTCAAGCAAACCGTCAAACCAAAGAATTCAATTGAGCCAAGTTTCAATATGTTTCTTAGCAATGTCATCGGCAATTTGTTGATCAGGGGTCTTAATCAACAATTTTCCGCTTGGGAAAAGTGTCAAATCAACCGGTCCAGAAAAAGTGTAACATAATCGATTTTTCAGTGTGCATTCCCATCCAGAAGAAATGATTTTTTCAGATACCTCGCTCATTTCAATTTGGCTAAGTGATGAGGGTTGAACTTGCCACGCAGCCCGCCCGCTACAAACTTCCAATACATATCCCCCCATCTCAAATATTCCCCCTCATTTTTTCTTGCATAAGGGCCAGGTCACGAGCTGCGATGACTGCTTTTTTCTTAGCAACTAACACCCAAACTACAAACAGTACGAATAGAAAACACGAGACGATGTTCACATGGTGATAAAATGCAAGAAATTCTTCTTCATCGATATATTTCGATACACCTAGAACATCTAGGAAAATAAATCTACTCAAATCTTCCATTGTTAGGATTGAGGGAAATCCTTTATTCAATAACCACGGTTGAATGTAATCATCAATCAATATTGCACCCGGTCCAGCGAGAAGGGTTACCCACCGCATAAAAGCAACAATTCGCAATACCTTGAATCGCCCTTGTAATTCTTCATCAATTGGCGTAGTAGAACTATAATTTTCCAATTCTTGGTTCACTCAACATTCACTCCATCGGTTGTCGACATTTCACCTGGTCCTGGTGGACCTTGTGGTGGACCTTGTGGTGGACCTTGCGGTGGACCTTGCGGTGGACCTTGAGGTGGACCTTGAGGTGGACCTTGCGGTGGGCTTGGTGGAGTTGGTTCTACTGCTGGGTTATCTGGCGAAGGGGGCACTCCCCCCTGTGGCTTCATTTCTGGAGGCATTGGACCTGGTGGCATCATTCCTTGCGGCATTCCTCCTGGCGGCATCATCCCAGGTGGCATTCCTCCCGGCGGCATCATTCCTTGTGGCATTCCTCCCGGTGGCATCATTCCTTGTGGCATTCCTCCCGGCGGCATCATCCCAGGTGGCATTCCTCCTGGCGGCATCATCCCAGGTGGCATCATTCCTTGCGGCATTCCTCCTGGCGGCATCATTCCTTGTGGCATTCCTCCCGGCGGCATCATCCCAGGTGGCATTCCTCCCGGTGGCATCATTCCTTGTGGCATTCCTCCCGGCGGCATCATTCCTTGCGGCATTGGGCCAGAAGGTATCTGATCTACTGGAGCCATCTCTTGTGCTGGTGCAGGGGTTGGTAGTGGTTCTTGAGATGCTATCTCAGGTTCGACCAATGTCGGCGGGGCACTCAATGCTGGAGGTGGTCCGGAAGGTGCGGCTGGTGGTTCCGGCTCTTGGGCAGGTGTAGGGATTGGTGTGGGAATAGGTGCATGAGCAGGGGCTAGAAGGTTGCTCGCAGGTGGTGTTGCAACCGGCTCTTGGACAGGTGTAGGGATTGGTGTGGAAATAGGAGCATGAGCAGGGGCTAGAAGGTTGCTCGCAGGTGGTGTTGCAACCGGTTCTTGGATGGGGACTTCTGCACTAAAAGCGCTGGCTAATGGGTCTGTTGTTGGGGCCGCAGCAACAGCAACAGCAGGTTCAGCCTCAGTTCCAAAATCAACTAATGCACTTCCGAAAGCCGCATCAAATATGCTTCCTCCAACAGCACTTCCTTT
>CAUZNH010000015.1:0-9970 GCA_963581345.1 Candidatus Thalassarchaeaceae archaeon
TCATTGGCTACCCTATCCTTCAGGAATGGGACTCATTGTTCCCCATAGCAATTGCAGAAGAAGGGCACTCATTGCGAAACCCACAATTTTTACAATGTTTCTTCGTGCCATTCGCTGCTAGTTTATCCAAATCTACATCTTCTTGATTCCCTAAGTGAATGAATCGCAGTTCTTTGAGATCATGTGCTAACATTACTTGGCTAGCATCTTTCCAAACAGCACTGCCGTTTTTTCTCCATCCAAGCCACCGGTGATTGACCCAACCGATTCTGTGAATTACAAACTGGTCAGCTGAATTAGGTAGACTTGGTTCCTCAAGAGCCCATTTCAACATTACACCCAACTCTAATTGTTGGATTTCAGAAGGCACACGTCGCCACATTTGCGTTGAGAGACGCACTAAGTGCCACTTCTCTCCAATTCTTGCAATCAAATCTGGTACAGTATAAACTCTAGAATTACCAACCCAATGCGCTTCTAAGCGATTGAGAGGCATCCACTCAGCTACATGATTCCCGCTAAGTTGAGAAAGTAGTGGCGCTCTATCTAGGGCTGAGATTCGAGGGAATCCCTCACCAATCATTTTGTTGACAAGGACATCATCAATTTCTCCACTACTATTTTTCAGATTATTCCTAAGCCGCGCAGTCATCTCATTTTTCGCTTGAACTTCTGACCATTCTTCGCCACGGTATTTCATCAATATCCAGTCCTTTACTCCCTCACTTACTGTTCGTAACATCAAGTCATTGTGATTTCTTCTGTTTCCAAGTTGCCACGCGTGGGCAACCTTTGGGACTTTAGATCGTGGCCCACCTGGCCATCCACCACTTCCTACCACATGAAAGTGGACATACCTTCGGGGGCATTCATTCAGCATTCGTACTCTACTAGGGCTCCAAACAATTGATTTTGTCAACATTAACCGCTAGCCTAAATTTCAGGGTTCTTGATAATATCCCCTTAATTCACTTCATTTGCAGTTCCATCTAACTCCCCGCGCTCGCGTAGGCGCGAAGTATCTATTTGGAAAACACCTAGTTTCAGAAAAAATAACTCTCAAGTGAGAAGTGCATTTCCGATAGGCCCTATCAACAACCAAACGAACCACCAGACAGCCATGCCAATTAGCAAACAGCCCCACAAGCGTGGGCTCTCAGTATGTCCAAGGTAACCGAGTAGTCTTGAAAATGGGCCACCAATTGAGGCAACACCGCGAAGAATTAGCACCACAAAGCCAGCAACTAGACAATGGAAAACCAACATCACTGGGGACATAACTAGGCCAGTGAGAGAAGCCGCAGCAACTGACCCAATACCTTGAGGAATCATCAGCGGATATGCCAACCATGACAGCCAAGCAAGCCAGTGACCTAGCAACACATCTCTCGTAAAGTCTGGCCCTAATCTCCATTCACGGTAAGACTCAGGCATTCTTTTATGCACTTCAGAGGCGATGAAATTTACTTCGTGAACTTCGCTGTGAATCGCTAGACTAAGGCCTTGCCAAGCAAGCCATATCACTAATGCAAGTTCTACAAACGGCCAGATTCCACCGGCAACAAGTGAGAGAATTGCAACCGGTATGCCCCAAATTGCGAACCCAATGCTTGCCGCCATAACTGTGCCACCAACCCCTGCAAAAGGAGGAAGAGGGGTGTCTGGGACATCCATTCGTTTTCTTGGGAATGCAAGAATGAGAAGTGGTAATGCAATGAGTGTTGGAATCAGGAGTTTGAATAGATTGAGCATTGACTGGTCTGAACCTTTCATGCTCTTTTCAACCGATTCAACAATTCGTTGGTCTGACATTGATCCAGCAGATGAAGTTGAGATGAATCCTGCTGAATCAATAATAATCACACCATCTGCAATTCCAGATGGTAATTGATTTGCGACCTCACCTTTTGATTCATCAATTAGTAGCGGCCAACTCCCATTGAGTAAATCAGCGTAATAGTCGAGGTCAGTAGGTTGTACACCTTCGCCAGTCGCAATCTGTGCGAATGCAACAGAATCTCCAAGTCGTTCACTAGCATTGTCGAAATCCCTTTTTTGTTGCTCGGCATTAGGAGAACCTGATGTGAATACACCCAATATAACAGCATCATGACCAGACAATAGGTCGCTTAGGGAAACTGATTCTTCACCAGTAGATGGGTGTTGGAGTAGCGAGAAAGTGGGGGCAGAAGAATCATCTCTTGTAGCTCCAAACTCTAGTGAAGGCAAAGTAGCAGCAGGAGCCATTGAAGAAAGTGCTAGAACAAGTAAGAGAACTAGTGTGGGCCAAGGTAACAATCCACTTTTCAGACGAAGTCCAAGATATCCAATTAACGTTGATATTGATACTAGCCAAAACCATCCAGAGCCAGCGATTGCATTGTCTTGAGATGTCACTTCAAATCTATATACTGCAACAATGTGGTCTGAATCTTCAGAATCACAATCTTCATTAAAATCTCCAGCCGTTAGAATAAAACAAGAGTCAACCATGTATTTTCCTGGTTGTAGTGTAGCATTTGATATCCAAACTAATGCAGTCCTATTCGCTTCTACCAATCTGCTGCCATGAGGTATCTCAAAATGTTCAACATGACTATCTTCAGCGGGTTTAGTTGAGAGATGCCTTGCTTCTTCCCAACCACCGAGTGGGCCAACAATATCGATGAATTGCCAACTGTAATCCTCACCTCCCCATGGGCTAATTGGAGTGAACTCAATTCGTACCATGCCATTTGCATCAGCGTTTACTTCTAATTCGGGTTGTAACATTTCACCCGAAAGTACAGCCCTTGTTGCAGATTGGTAAGCATCCCAGTATACTCTTCCTTGAGATGACGTACAACTATGTTCGACCTGAATCGTGAGTGTGACAACATCTCCTTCTCCAAGTGTGACATTGCTGTAAGTGCTATTGACATGAAATTCAGTAGGCTGTTCCCAGCCGTCTTGCATCACCACAGTTTCGGTCTCTTCACCATCGATTACGGTTGTCGTACCAACATCAAGCCAAACGGTGAATGAGGTTGCTCCTGCACCTGGTAAAAGCGATTCAACTAGACAAGAGGGGTTATCCGAGACAAGTGATGAATAAACAAAAACATCAGCCTCACCAGAGAGTACAACTGTTTCAACTGCTGGTTCTGACTCCACTTCAATTACTGTCGTAGTTCCAAGGTTGAAGGTTCGGAAAAGTGGTTCTCCGGTGAAATATGGGTACTCACGATTCAAATTGACAGGGTTGTCTTGCCCTTGAGTTCCATTGACAAAAAGCATATGAGTGTCGGGCATGGTCCAATTTAGTCCCGGTCCAGTCGGAATGTATTGGCCCGGTTCTTGGGCACTTGCTGGAGCAGGTGATACCGCAGACAGGGTGACTGCAATCAGTGCAAGCACAATCAATACGCTACTAAAGCGGCTTGCAGGTTGAACTGCTGTCATTGGTTCGCCGTGGTGTGCTATCTCTCTTCAACCTGCCCGCACCCTGTGGGTGCGCCTTTCTGCCAAGATGAGTTCAGACTGTAAAAATTCAAGCAGGCCAGCCTAGAGTGGTGAACAACTGCCAAGCGATGATTGAACCACAAGCAATCGATATGGCGTTCACTTGGCCTTTACCGATCAAACCTCGATTTTCAAGTGTAGCGCCGAGCACACTGTCGATTTGACACCCGAGCCAACCTACGAGTGTTACTATGGCGATGAAAGGAATCGCTCCAGTTGTACTCCCACCTTGTAGAACCCATCCTAAGGACCAAGTTAGAATTGCGATAATTATAGCGCCTAGAAATGCTGCTAGTTGACCATTAGGACTCCAGCCGCCGTTTAGACCCGCCTCACAACTCTTCATTGTGGTAATCATTCGGACACGCGGGTCTACACATCCAAATTCACTAGCCAATGTGTCTGCTGCTGCAACCGCAATTGCTGCACCATAAATGGGGAGCATAGCGTCCCATGATTGGTTGTAGAAAGCAATGATTGCGATAATTCCTGGAACTCCACCGTTTGCAACAACATTAGACCATTCTCGATGTCCATCTTCTGATTCAGCAAACCCCTTTGCTAATTTCTCCTCCAATCGCCATTTGGTAGCTGCAGAACCGGCTGAAAGGAACCCAAGTAGGATGACTAACCAAGTCCAGTGACCTAAGACGCCAACGATTGTACCAAGAATGATTGCAGTTGCTATACCAGGTCCGTCCAAGATGTTGCGCACCTTTGAAGCAACAGTCAGTAAAACAACAAGTGAAATTGAAATGATTAGATTGGTATTATCAAGGCCGCCAACAATCTCGGTGATGTCTGTTGCGGCAATTTCAACGCCGCTAAGTAAGTATTCAATTACCACTGTTTTGACCCCCTCAATAAAAACATCAGCCGACGGGTTTAGTTCAATAACATGTCTGATAAAATTTTGTCTTGCCGCGCGTTCGCGCGAAAGTTAGAAAATGCCGCGCGCCATTCAAACGGAATCAGGAGAAGCGATAACTGAACGTATGATTTCTCTTCCAAGCAATAGTACACCACATACTAGTAATCCAGACCACAGTAGAGAAATGGCGAATATCTCCCCATCGCTCAAATCAGCCGCAATTCCAATCAATTCAATGGCGGTTAATGTCCCATTCCAAAATGCATGTCCTAAAATTGCTAGGGCTAAACCAATTAATGGGTGTTTAGGAATAGGTAACCTTGCATCACTATACTGTACAGTATATGGTTCAAGAAGAGGTAAACGAAATTCCCCGAGTAATTCAGTTGCCGGTGCAACTACAGCTTGCTCCGAGTTATCTGAACCAACAAATTCGCCACTCTTTGGGTCAAGAAGTTTCCACTCAAGTTTCTGATCCTCAGAGGGTTTAGTTATATTATCTAGAATTTGCATGTTCTGCCTCTCTCTTGCCTTTCTTTTCATTAAGAACCAGCCTAGGCCAGTGCCGGTAAGTCCGGTCCAAAACGCGTGACCTGGGATAGAGCCTATGCCGCGCACGAGCGTAGTTAGTGTGAATGCAATTGGTCCACCCAATGTGGATGATAGAATGTAGATTAGATTTTCAACCATGGCAAATCCAAGTCCCACGGTGAATCCAATTTGAAAACCGCGCTTTGGGGAATCTATAGATGCAGCGAATGCGAGAACAAATAGTCCTTTACAAATTTCTTCACCAAATGGTGCTGATACTACTGGTATGAGTAATTCAACCACATAATCTGAAAAGAAAACTCCTGCAATAATGGGGAATAACATTGAGTTTATTGTTAGGGCAGGAATTGCCGAAAGCATCCCTGCTACCAGCCATGATTCTGCTTCACGTTGTCGCGTATGAAGTCCTAGGCGTCTTGTGCACCAAGACCACCATGCTACGACAGGAATTGAAAACCCAAGTAACCATGCTGGGATTCCAATGATAATGAATAGCAATATGGCTATTATAGCACCTAACTCAGATGTAAAGTAAAGCCCGGTAATAAATGTGGTAATGACTAGGAGTCCTGCAAAGACCATCCAAGCAGTCTTACTTGGCGGTGTGTCTAGAAGTGAGTCATCCCTTACTATGTGATGAGCAAAGCGTGTTTTTGCTGGTGTTTGGAGGGCGCCACCCATCGCTAAACGATGTATATTTGTACCCGATTCATCAGTCACTGCACGTTGTAGGTGAACTAGTTTCGGCCGTCTTAAAAATGTCAGAAGAAAAACAAATGGTGCGGTACAGATACCCCCGCAAATTGACATGTATGGGTTATTCAATGCAACTCCAAATGGGATCATGAAAATCAGTTGGGCAAGGAAAGTAGCGACTACTACAGTACCTAACATTCGTCCATATATTTTCCATGGTTTACTAACTCTGATGAGTTGTAGATCAGCAGGTGGCGGAGTAAGTGGGCTGACTTCTGGCATGATGTATGTGTATCCTGCAGGGGCTGCTCCAACCATGTGTTGTGTTTGGTTCGGTATTTGCAGAGGCCTAACTGCTGCTGAAGGATGGCTTGCCGCAGATAGTGGATATCCTCCATCAGTGGGCTGCATATCAGGGCCAAGAGGGGCGCGCCACATCAACCTCGCCCCGCATCAATCACTTTCTAACACTCTTAATTTGGGGCAAAGGAGATGAGTAGGTGGCATCTCGCAGAGATACCTGCAATGATGAAGAATTGAAGCCGACTGCTGTTACCAACTTGACGATTGATGGGCGAACTGAGCGGGTATTTATTTTCTACAGGGTGTTTTGTTTGAGCAGAAAACCCTATTCAAGTTCATAGGCCAACGGTTGAGGGACCACCTGCAGGAATTGGCGGTAGTGGTTCTAGTGTCCCACGAAGAGTTGCACCTTCGGTGAGCGAGCCGAAAATTCCTATGTCACCTGCAATGTTGTGAGAGAGTGCGAACCAAACTCTGCCTTGTACATCTATTCGCATGTCCAAGAAATCACCAAGTCCACCGCATCGATTGTATCCACAATCATCCAAGTCATCAATTGGATCATTTTCTTCCGTGATTTGAACGGTAGTGAAAAGCGGGTTATCGCTGAACGCATCAGTAACTGTCGTAATGTAGCCGTGCCATGCCTCAGTTCCACTTCCATTGGATATGACTCCAACATAACCGAAGGCTACGCGGCCTTCGGAGCCAGCCGTAACTACAGGGAATCCGGTGCCAGAAAGTCCTGCGGGAGGTGCTATCATCATTGCATCTGACCAAGTTTCAGCTTGGTCTCTTGAATAAGCAAAATATGGCATATTGTCAGAACCCATCCACATTGCGTAAACATTGGACTGATCATCAACTCCAACTTGTGCTTCCTCAGCATTCCAAGTAGTAGCCTTACCACTTTCTTCAGTCGGAAGCACATGCTCACTCCATGTATATCCACCATCATCGCTCTTGTAAATCGCATATCCTTGAGCATCACAACTTGGATTGCCGCGGTAGAAATTTCCATCATCAGCACCTTCTAAGTGAGCAGATAATCCTCCACTGCCACAACCTAGCGGGGCTCCGGGTACTTCTGGGCTCCAGGTATTGCCACCATCAAAACTCGTTGAGCATAGTGGGGCTTCCCAGTTTCCATTGATGCAAAATACCCAGGTTGTTTGGTGCAATGCAGCGGGATATGGGGCCGAAGCAATAGTTTGGTGATCCTGAACGGAATAGGATGTTGCAACAGTCGGTGGGGACCACGAAGCGCCCTCATTGTCTGACCATTCAACGGTCATTCCCAATAGAGCGTGCATGTCGAACTTCATGATGCGGTCAGTCCACGGGTCAATGTACACGTATGGGTCATTTGAGTTAGGTACAGGGGCAATAGGGTCATACACATTTGCGCACGAATATTCTGAGAGGTCAGTCATTCCGATAAGACCAGTGCATTGAACTATAGCAGTTGAGCCAGCAGGTCCATTACCCCAACTTGTCATGTAGATATTATTGTCAGATGTGATCCCCATAGTTGGCTCAAAAGTAGTCATACCAATTCCGTAGTAACTTCCGTTTGCCCAGAATGGGGTATTGAAACTCGTTAGGTTTGCAGTAATGTTTGCACCAGCAACCGCAGATGAATTCAGAGCGTCAATTCCACCTGCGTAATGATACCAAGTTGTTGTTGGAATATCTTTGTCAAATGTGAACGGGGTATCTTCTTTCACCGGTGTTGATTCTTTGTCACCGAAGCAACCTGAAAAACCGGTCATGAAGACCAAAATAGAGAGGAAAAATGCCATTCTAATTCTCATGACACCCCTTCCTACTTTGGCGTGGGATGGATTCTTAACTTCAATACAACGGATGACTAAGAAATTAAAAAATGAATAAAATTTCTCAAATCTCCAAATTAACACTTCTTAGCGTAGGTTTCATGGCCCATTGCTCATGTGCCGTAATATGAATGGTAGAATTTGGTCCAGTATTGTTTTAGTTTCCCTGCTAATTATTACCTCGGTGATTCCTCCTGTGCAAGCGACTGATACTGGTGAATCTGCCCTAGATGATTACGTAGAAGACTCACTAACTTGGGTAGATTGTTGGGCTGGCAACAATGCCGGAGATATGAATGCTGAGAACCAGACTTTCTGCGCCACTAACTATGCTGATGCTCCAAGTAACAGGCTGTACGGAATTCGTTGGGTCTATCTCAATGTCAGTGCAGATGAAGTCCCCGCAGATTGGACTGAAGTTCAGATAAACAATCTTAACGCAGTTTTTGGCAAGTGGAATTTCCAGTTTGCAACCTCTGAAGAGATTATTATTCCAGATGCAGTTGCAGAATCTGGTGACTATTATGATGAGTGGACAGTTCAAGAGTTCATGCCCGACCTCAGGGCACAATTGAACCTTTCAAGCGACGATGCAACAGCTTTTTCAGAACTTAAAGAACAACTTGCTGCTCGTCATGTGTCACAAGAACATCTTGACAATCTTTCACTAGATGATGAATACAACACAGGGTTGGCTTTCAGAATCGCTTCACGCGCTCGTTCTGAGGACATCACGGTAATCGTTAGACCAAATCTCGAAGCAGGTGGTAAGAGTGGTGGACCCCATGCTGAATTCCAATCACTTCTTGGTGCTGGTATAGAACTCAACTCAGTTTTACTAAGCAACGGTAATTTGGTTACCCTGCCTCATGAAATGGGTCACTATTTCGGAGTCAGTCACACACATGTTGCTAATTATGACGAAGCAGAAGCGGAGTTCGACTATGACAACCTTGTTGGCAGAATGCAATTTGGTGGAGACGCAATTAGAAGAGTTGTCGGAGAAGATTATTCTCAACCATTTGGCGAGCCTTGGCCGATGTTCAATGGCAGCAGTCAGGATTTCGACGAATTTCAACAATTACTTACTGAAGCACTAGTTTGGCCTGCTTGGCAAATGACTTACCACGGTGATCATCAGAACTTTGACAATTTGGGACAATTCATGGCAATGGGTGAGGCTGATGAGCCAATATATCGAAAGAATTTCAAGCGAAATTATGAATTTGGTAACGGGCACTCAGATTGGTATGGTTACAATTGCCTGTGGGATGAGACACTAAGCGCAGGCCAGTGTCAATATGATGACCCTGCTGTATTCTATTCCTATGACCATCTATCTATGGCTGAATCTATGTGGTTCGAGAATGGTACAGTTTCCAATCTAATGAGTTACATCACTCCACCTTATGAGGACGTTTCATCTCGTGCTGGGCTTTCTTCTAATCAGATTGACAAGATGAAATTTAGTGCTAACACACCAATGCGACAACTACTCAGAAATTACTGTCTTGGAACGGACCTTTGTGAAGAGGTAGAGGAGTTAGAGTGCACTCCCGGTGATACTCAACCTGCTGAAGATGGCTGCAATACTTGTGTATGCACCGAAGATGGTATTTGGGCTTGCACAGAGATGGGTTGCCCAGATGATGTGGATAAGACCCCGAGAATATCGCTGTGGCCAGGAAAGGTGAATCAACACAATGAGAACGGTACTTGGTTAACTGACCCTGATGGAGTTTCAGGTGGCCATCCGAATAGTGAATATCCTAATGATTACGGGGGCATCGAGTTAGAGTATTGTCAGAAATTCTGGCCGACTACAACTCAAGTGGTTCTACAAGACCACAGGGAGAGCATCACCTTCTATACTGAAGGTAACAAGGTCGCTTACAACACCACAAAAGATGTATGGATATGTCAAACAGAAGATGGTGGGATTCCTGAGTTTGACCCCGTTGATAACCCTCCGTGGCCGGAAGGTGAAGAGCATCAAGAAGACAATATTCCCGAAGAAGATTACGATGATGAAGAATACGAAGATAACGAACAAACTGGTGTTAGAGTCCCAGGTTTTGGGATGGCTGCCACCCTCTCTATGTTAGGGCTAGTCGCACTTTTCAGAAGTAAGCGAAATTATGTTTAGTGGACCGGGCGAGATTTGAACTCGCGGCCTCTACAATGCCAATGTAGCGATCTTCCACCTGATCTA
>CAUZNH010000016.1:0-9923 GCA_963581345.1 Candidatus Thalassarchaeaceae archaeon
TCGTGAACATTTTCCCATGGTGAAGTAGTATCAAGGGTATCAGCAACCATCCCGGGTATTGTAATTAAATCAGCTTGTGGATCCACTTTTTCATGTAGGGCATCGAGGAGCGCATTCAGTTCTTTCACAGGATGACCCGGGTCAACAGCTACGGAAATTTTTGTGAACATTAATTGCCCAGCACCCAATAAACCAAGGCAAGTTTTTCTTGCTTGACGCGGGTATCTTTGTTTGGAAGCAATAATTGCTAAATTGTGGAAACCAGTTTGCAGTGGCACGAACATATCAACGACATCTCGGTGTTGGAAATTCAATATTGGCAGGAAAGCGTCACCAATTGCTTCACCTAGATATCCATCTTCCATAGGTGGAAGCCCGACAATTGTCATTGGTGCAATAGCATCAGCACGATGGGTTATGGCGGTCACATGCATCACAGGGTAATCTCCTTCCAAACTATACAGTCCGAAGTGGTCACCGAATGGGCCCTCGGTTTTGGTTTCTCCAGGAATACAATATCCTTCAATTACTACATCCGCTTCTGCTGGAACCCACAAATCTTGAGTAGTTGCCTTAACTAATTTAAGCCGCTGATTTGCTAAGAAAGAGGCAAACATAAACTCAGAAAGGTTGTCAGGAAGAGGTGAAATTGCACTGAAAATTAATTCAGGAGGTCCTCCAAGGCAAATTGCAACAGGGATTTTGCTAACCGAACCAACACTAGCATCAGCATGGTCTGCACCATGTTTGTGCATCTGCCAGTGAAGTCCACATTCAGTCGGGCCATATATTTGCGAGCGGTACATCCCGAGATTTTGTTCACCGCTAATAGGATCTTTTGTGACTACTAATGGTAGAGTGATAAACGGCCCACCATCCTGTGGCCAAGTTTTTGGAATTGGCAGAGTAGTTAGGTCTGGATTTTCCATTACTACTTGTTGGCAAGCCCCCTTTTTCACTCGTTTTGGGGCCATTCGCAATCCTTGTCGAGCTAAACTGATTCCTTGCCATGGTTTCTTAGAAATGGTTGCAACATCCGGCTTCATCAACTCCACAAGTCGCTTTCCAATAGTTTCTAAATTTTCTACGCCGAGTGCAGTTTTCACTCGCTCCCGTGTTCCAAAAAGATTCATTGCCAACGGAATTGTAGAAATAGTTCCATCCTGCAATCTTGGTTGTTCAAAAATCACAGCTTTGCCCTCTGTTTTGACGAGGCGGTCAGCAATGCAGCCAGCTTCTAATTCTACATCAACCGGCCTAGAAATACGAAGCACGTCTCCTTGTTCCTCAAGGGCCGCGATAAATTGGTGCAGGTTACTCCATCCCACGGACCTCGGAGGGGTCCTCACCTAAGAAACATCAAGGGTGGTAATTCTATCAAATTCACATACATTGTTAATATTCTACCAACCGTGTTATTCATGAAGTGACTGCCCTCATCCCAACTCATGGAGGGGGGCGCAACAGAGTGTGACGTCTTGGTCATCGGTGCAGGGCCAGGTGGTGGTGCGGCGGCTTTACACAGCGCAAGAGAAGGTCTCAAGGTTATCTTAATTGAAGATCATGATGAGATTGGTACTCCCGTCCACTGTGGAGAATGTATTTCTGATTTAGCAGTCAATAATTTACAACTTGACCTCCCCCCGTCGGTAATTTCACGTCCTGTTGATGGTATCAGAGTGCTATTTCCCGATGGCACAGCAAAAAAATTGAGTGAACCAGGATACGTTCTAGAAAAGCATCTGTTTGAACAGTGGTTAGCAGAAGAAGCAGTTGAACAAGGTGCTAAATTACACTTATCACATAAGTTGACAGAATTGCAACGTCAAGAAATTGATGGTGTTTTCAATGGCTGGCTTTGTGAGGGTAAAGGAGATCAGTTTCCAATTTCTGCTAAGATTGTAATTGATGCCTCTGGAGTTGCTGGAGTTTGCTCAAAATTATTGAAATTGAATCCTCGACCCGAAGTGATTGCCGGAATGCAATATGAGGTATTAGATGTCCCGTCAGATGGCTACTTGGATTTCTATATTTGGCCTAAATATGCTGAAAAGGGTTATCTCTGGATGATTCCAAAATCAGATGGAAGGGCTAATATTGGCTTGGTTACAGAGAATAAAAAAGGCGCCGTAAAAGCGCTTGACCAATTCATTGAGGATGGAGAATTTAAGGGTTTAGAAATGATAAACCCACCATGGCGCAAAGAGGGTTTGAAACTACGGGGCTTTGGCGGGACCATCCCAATTTCTGGGCCACACGAAGTAACTCATTTTGATGGGATAATGCTGATTGGCGATGCCGCTGGTTTCACCTCACCCTTGTTCGAAGGTGGTTCTCATCTGGCTTTGAAATCGGCAGCATTTGCTGCTCAAACAGCCGCTGAAGCGATTGCTTCAGGAGATATATCAGCGGCTAAGTTAGCTATTTATGCAACCCGTTGGAAGAAAGAATTCCCACCTTATGAAAAGATCCTGAGAGGTAAAACAGCATTGTATTCTCTCAGTGATTCAGATATGTCATTGATGGGCAATTGTTTCCCCGAAGAGATGTCTTCAATGGGAATTTCAGGAAAGGCCATGGTAGGGATTCGATTACTAGTACGAAGGCCAAGTCTATACTTTAAGAAAATAATTCCAGCGATGTTAGCATTTGGTTATAGCCGTGCTAAACACTACGGCTGGTAATCATAACGATTAACCAGTCCTTGTGGCCGAAATTGCCTTCAGTTGATGGCCACTCGCTCTTTTCGTGCAGTGGGTTCTTTGGTTAGCAATCGGCGCTTCCGTAGCCGGGATCTCAATCCCGTGGAGGAACCTGTCCAAGGAGCAATCATTGTGGATTCCGCGGGTCATTACTACAATTCAGATTTTACCATTTATTGCTCTCAGTTGGCTGTTTATCAGCGATTCTACAAATTATGATTTAGTTCGGCTTTACGGGGGCAGTGAGATGCCAATTACCTACCGTATTAGTGCGGTGTGGGCTAGTAGAGAAGGCCCCACTCTGCTTTGGGCTGGCTTATTGGGAATCTGTGGGCTTGCTTTCCAAGGTCTAGGTAGGGATGAGAGTTCAATCCTTTTTCGTAGATTAGTTAATGGGACAATTCTAACAATTTTTTCTATTGCTCTTATGATGCGACCCTTCAGATTGGCTCAGGGTAGTTGGAGAGGGGAGTTAAACCCACTTTTGCAAACCGATTTGATGGTCTTTCATCCACCACTTGTTTTTCTGTTTTACTCACTTTGTATCGTAGTAATGCTGAAGGCACTGGCCACAGTTCTCAGCGACGAAAAAGTCGACGAATCTCAACTTCGTGAGATGGTAACTCCTCCGGCAAGAGTAGCATTGGTAGTAGGTACGATTGGTGTCGGGTTAGGTGGGCTTTGGGCTTACACTGTGCTCGATTGGGGTGGGTATTGGGCTTGGGACCCCGTTGAAACAGCATCACTCTTACCTTGGCTCGGTCTCCTTCTTCTGCTTCACTTACGTGTTACTCCTGGTGGGAAAAATAGTGGTTTTGTTCTTCCTTTAGCGATCCTCCCTGGGTGGTTCTCTATTCACGCGACCATGGTCACGAGGGCCAATGGTGTGTGGGCTTCAGTCCATGCTTTTGTATCAGAAGATGTGGGCTCTCAGAGTGATTCTGCAATATTGCGAATTATGGATTTACAAAATTCAGGAGTCAGCGGGACCGAGGTCATTACTTACCTGATTTCACTAGTAGCAATTTTGGCCATTACCGTGTCTGTGATGGTTACTCGTCAAGCTAGGATTGGTGGTGTTGAAAATCTGCAATTCGCTAGCAGGTTTTCATTATGGATGATTTTGTTTTTACCATTATCTTGGCTAATTTCTGTTGATATGTTTGGGGCAGAATCAAGCCTACTTGAGAAATTGCCTACATTCATTCTCCTCATTGCAGCCGCGGCCCCATTATTGGCAATCATGTTGCCACCTGAGCCTGCTGGTTCGAAGTTGTTTGCAAACCGTGAGAAGGCGGTTTCAATGGCCGCAATAATGCTGTTATCATTATACATTGATGAACCATTAATTGCAACACTTCTCATTATATTGATGCTGCTGAAAGCAAGTTCAGATAAAGAGTCAGAAATGGTTTGGACAGTAGCTGGAATAGTTGTTATATTAACTTCAGTATACGCTTATCTGATTGATGTATATGCAGCCGGAATCGGGCTGTTAATCTTCATTTGGCCGTTACTGGTTCAAGATGTTGAAGATGGCGAAGAACAGACTTTGAAGGAACGACTATTGGAATTTTCAATCCGGAAAACCCAAATCCGCCTATCTCTATTCGCTCCGATTGTAATTGGTGGGACATTTTTCTCTCTCACTTGGATGTTGCTGATTGCTAGTGTAGATGGCACATCACTAGCGATGCATGAGATGTTTGGCGCTCCACTTATTCTGCTAATTGCTTCCGCCTTGGCAACGTATTCTTGGAAAGATACAGTACCAGAAAAGATGGTACCACTTCTTCTATTAGGCTTTATCATTATGGGAATTGTTATTGGAGTATTTCTTGATATTCCTATTGTAGGTGATAGCAATTCTCAATTTAGTGACACAATAAATCGCGGTGAAGTTGCATGGTTACTATTGCCTATCTTAATCGTAGCAATCCCATCAATAATTCGTCTTGCGTATGATCTATATCAGCGAACAGCAAAGGGTTATTCTCCTGCAAAAATGCGTAGTGCCCTTGCTCACACAGCTCATGTGGGAATTCTCTTGTTGCTGGTCGGCCACGTATTCACAACTACACTGATTGACAGAACAGATCCCGCTCACCAAGTTGTCTTGGTGCAAGGGCAACAAGTTTCTCATGAAGGTTTCCAACTAACTTTTGATGATTGGACAGTTCTTTCCCCTGATGATGCAGAATTTAAAGAGCGCTTTTCGGTCGGTGATGGCTTCCTCGGCGCTAAGATTGACATCTACGACGAGCAGGGTATTTTTTTGGGGAGTGTTAACCCAGGCATGTTGAGGTTTGACGGGTCAAACAGTTTCCCTCGTAGTGAGGTAGATAGGTATACATCTTTGAGTGGTGATACTGTATTTATCTTTGATTGGTCGCAAACACAAGCATTAGGAAATGCGTCAGGAATTATGGATGTTGAGAGTGGCGAGGTTGGGCTTGATAGGGTTCGCTTGACTGTCTATCATCTCTCCGGAAGTCATCTTGTATGGGCTGGTTGGCTAATCATTGTTCTCTCAACTTTAGGTATCGCTACTACCTCCTTCCAGCGACCTAGTCGGCCGATTCCGCCCATCTGATATTGGATAATTTCACCGTTTCACTCATAAAGGGGGAGTCGGTCGGCGGCTCGCCCCATTAGGGGTTGAAGTGGTATTCATGGAAGAAGGCGCGATTGTGTACATAGATTATGACCTGTTTGAGGTTGATTCAGGAAAACTAATTGAGACCACGCGTGAGGAGACTGCAAAGTCAAATGACGTACATGAAGAGTCACGAAATTATGAGCCTCTGTGTGTCACTATCGGCGCTGGAACTTTGATTCCAGGATTTGAAGAAAGCCTTGAAGAAGCTGAGGTTGAAACTGATTACGATATTGAGATTTCAGCAGACAAAGCATACGGTGAACGTGACTCTGGTGCAATTGAAATGTTGGGGCCACAACAATTGGCTCGACAAGTGAGAGACCCTGACAATCTACAAGTCGGTGGACCAGTTGAGATTGGTGGTCGCAAAGGCACCCTAATCATGTTCCGTGCAGGCCGTGCAAGAATCGATTTCAATCACGAGTTAGCAGGTAAATCACTTCGTTACAATTACCGAATCACTAAGGTTATTGAAGAGAAGGATGAGATGGTAATGACTCTTCTAAAGATGTCAACAGGGTCTGATGACTTTGAGGTAGAGTTTGACGGAGATGATGTATCCATCACAATTCCAGAGTTCCTCGGATATGATCAATCATGGGGTATGGCAAAGTTCCAACTTATTCGTTCACTTCGTGACACAGTTGGTGCTAAGACAATCGTCTTTAGAGATGTACACCAATTCAGAGAGGCTGCAGAAGAAGAGGAAGAAGAGCATGTTCACGATGAAAACTGTGACCACGAGCACGATGAAGAAGAGTGAACCTCTTTTGGTAGAGCCGGCTCGGCCGTGCAATGAGCGATGATGAGGCTGAATCAGAATCTTCTAAAGGTACTGATTTGACTGATGAAGTAAAAGTTGACACAAATGAGAAAGAGTCATCTTCAAAAGTTAGTTTTCCTCGCTCATTGCCAAGTTCTGAATTTGCCAAACATGAGTTAGTAGCGTTCATAATAATTGGATTGGGGATGGCGTTACCTGGTATCGCCTATCTGTTAGGACTGTTTGCTGATATGTGGTCATTATGGGAGATTATTGATCTCAACATCGTGCAACCGATTGTTGGTGAAGGGCATGGAGATTCAAGTTACAACCCTGTTGATACTGCCGCATATGGAATTCTTCTAGTGGCTTTCATCGTTAGTCTATCTGCGTTAATACGAAAGTGGGGTATTTCGAGTGAAGATAGAATGCTCTATTCTTTGCTGCCTTGGGTATGTTGGGCGGTATTGGTTGAAGTGCATGAGGATGCAGGACTTTTCGCGGATAATGTTGATTCTTGGTTCGTGTCTCCGATTATTCACTTTCAAACTGCTGGATGGATATTACTCATTGGACTCTTTGTTCCGATTCTAAAGGAGATGGAATCTAGTCCTGAAAAGGAAAAATTCCTAACCTTCTTGCCATTGATGATGGTGGTAATTAGCCACTTGATTCTATTTTACGATTTTTCAGTTGCTGGGAATATTGGTCTAGTAATATTGATTCCAGGATTCTTCTGGTTCTTCTTTGAAGTTGATGAATTCAGTTGGAATAACTGGTTAAATGATTGGAATCAATTAGAGCGCTCTTTACTTTATGCGGGAACCGGTGCTTGTATCTTGACCGCAGTGAGTTTGATGGGATTCGCCCAAACTCAGTTAATTTTAGGGGAATTAACGATTTGGCCAGCATTTGTAATTCTTGGTTGCCCACTCATTATCGTCTTGCTCCTACGCCGTCGCGGCTTGGATTCATTTAGGGAATTAATTAGTGAAAGAACAACACCTGGTGTGCTAGATGAGGGGATGACTCTCCAAGAGTGGGAAAGTCTTGAAGGTAAAGAGTTCGAAGAAAATGAAAAACTTGTCAAGCAGGCCGCCTTTGCAACACCCCTTGTATTGTTAGCAGTATATGGTCAACTTGTAGATGGTTTCGCATCGTGGCTGGGGGTTGATGTATTTGGCTATTCTGAAAAGCATGTTATGTCAACCCTAGTAATGCGTTTAGCTGGTGGTGATGAAGGCGGTTCTGGAGGCGGCTGGGGATTTTTTGTGGTAAAAATGGCCTTGGCTCTAGTGGTAATCATGTTCTTTGCTGAGTGGCGATGGGAAAAACGTCAATCTCATCTTCGATTATTGGTTGTTCTCGGACTTCTTACCGTAGGGCTCGCTCCGGGACTTAGGGACCTAGGACGGCTTATGTTAGGTGTTTGAAGCCGCACCGTTCAAACACCTGTTTGAGTCCGACCCTATGGGTCGACATGGATAGACTACCTTCTTCGGTGCGAACTAGCGACAAACAATACAGCACTAATTTAGAACATAATCGAGCCCTTGTGGCAGCGATGGAGGGCCGTATGGATGCCGTTATGGACGGAGGTGGTGGGAAATATGTTGAGCGCCATCGAAGCCGAGGTAAAATGTTACCAAGAGAGCGAATTGAGGCCATTTGTGACCCTGGTACTGCTTTTCTTGAATTGAGTAAATTAGCAGCAAATGGCCTTTACGATGGCAACGCTCACAGTTCAGGAATCATTACTGGAATTGGAATGGTTCACGGTCGTGAATGCATGTTCGTAGCCAACGACGCGACCGTGAAAGGCGGCTCATACTATCCAATGACTGTTAAAAAACACATTCGCGCCCAGAGTATTGCTGAAGAGAACGGTTTGCCTTGTATCTATCTAGTTGATTCTGGAGGGGCATATCTGCCATTACAGGATGAGGTTTTCCCTGATCGTGAACACTTTGGCAGAATATTTCGCAATCAAGCAATAATGAGCGGCAAAGGCATCCCGCAGATTTCTGCAGTCCTTGGCTCATGTACTGCAGGAGGCGCCTATGTTCCTGCTATGAGTGATGAATCAATCATAGTCAAAGGCAACGGGACCATCTTCCTTGCTGGACCACCACTTGTGAAGGCAGCTACAGGTGAGGAAGTCACGGCCGAAGCATTAGGTGGGGCTGAAGTTCATACAGTAGAATCCGGTGTTGCTGATCATTTTGCTGAAGACGAGCCAGAAGCCCTCAGAATTGTTCGCAACATTGTGGAGAATCTTCCAGCACCATACAAAGTTGCGTTGGATGTGACAACTCCTGAATCACCACATCATAATCCTGAAGAGTTGTTGGGAATAATTCCTGAAGATAACAGAATGCCATATGATGTCAGAGAGGTCATTGCAAGAATCACCGATGGTTCTCGATTCCATGAGTTCAAGGCTCGTTACGGCACTACTGTTGTTTGTGGTTTTGCTCGCATCCATGGTTATCCGGTTGGAATAGTTGCTAACAATGGGATTTTATTTTCAGAATCAGCACTCAAAGCCACCCACTTCATTGAATTGTGTGGCCAGAGAGGCACCCCACTGGTATTCTTACAGAACATCACTGGATTCATGGTTGGAAGCGAGTATGAAGCCGGAGGAATTGCAAAAGACGGTGCAAAAATGGTCACCGCAGTTGCTTGTGCACCAGTGCCAAAGTTCACTGTAATTATTGGCGGTTCCCATGGTGCTGGGAATTATGCCATGTGCGGCAGAGGATATGACCCGCGATTCCTTTTCATGTGGCCCAATTCTAGAATTTCAGTAATGGGGGGTCCTCAGGCATCAAGTGTGTTGACTACCGTGAAGCAGGACCAACGGGCCCGAGAGGGTCAGGCACCAATGGAAGGTGATGAGTTGGATAACTTCCAGCAACCCATTCTAGATAGGTATGAAACCGAAGGTTCTCCTTACTATGCTACTGCCCGCTTGTGGGATGATGGCTTAATTGACCCAAGAGATACTAGAGACGTACTGGGATTGAGCATTTCTGCCGCATTGAATGGACCATTCCCTGATTCAGAATATGGCATTTTCAGAATGTGAAGGAGCAATTGCAATGAATGATTTTTCAATTGGAGAATTAATGCCGGAAACCGGCTTGTGCACTCTCAATATTGAAGGCCCAGTGGGATATCTGACGTTACAACGCGAGGATGTGTTCAATGCACTAAATCCTGAGTTGATTGATGAATTATGTGATTTACTTGTTTGGAGTAAAGAACGTTCTGTAAGTGAGCGCGGTCAATTAAAGGATAGCAATGGGGAGCCGTATCTTAGAGTAATTGTATTGACAGGTGACGGCAAACATTTCTGCGCTGGTGCAGATATTAGTTGGATGCAGGCATCTGGGGCTCAAACATCGGAACAAAATCGCAACGATGCCGCACGTCTTGATAGAATATTCAACAGCCTCTTCTCCCACCCATGCTTTACTATCGGTGCTGTACAGGGGGTAGCTCTTGGTGGAGGGGCTGGTCTAATTGCTTGCCTTGACCATGTAATTGGGGAGAGTAGAACTAAGATTGCTCTATCTGAAGGTAAACTAGGAATCCTACCTGCTGTCATAGGGCCCTATGTATATCGTAGACTTGGTAGCGCTCAAACTCGTCGACTCGCAATGTTGGCTAAACGTATCGAAGTTGAGGAGGCTTTACGAATAGGAATGATCGATGAGCGAGTGGAATCTACTGAACAATTTAGTGAAGCTATTCAACGTGTGGTGACAGAAGTGTTGACCACTGGCCCTTCTGC
>CAUZNH010000017.1:0-9697 GCA_963581345.1 Candidatus Thalassarchaeaceae archaeon
TCTTCCCGATACAGCATCTGCGTTAGATACCTTTTCGCCTGTAAACTCCGATGGTGAAACCGAATCTCTATCACAAGAAGAAGCAGAAATACTTGACTTAGAAAAAGAAGATGACCAAAAATTGCCACAAGTAAATTGCGGTTTCTGCAATAGGAAATTAACTCATACGGACCAGTGGGTTGAATGCCCTGATTGTGGTATATACAGCCATGCACAATGTAGGCAAGGACAGCAAGTTTGTAGTAGATGTGGAAGTAAAAATTGATTATTCAATTTTATCCCCTTCAATGGGTGAAGTATCAACTCCATTTACCTGAATAATTTCCCCATTCGGATTGATACCAGGTCCCGTGAGCCAAACATCTTCAAATTCTGTTTTAGAAAATAATAAAAAACCACGTTCACCAAGTAAGCGTAAGGCCGCTTCGGTTCGCTCTGCAGCAGGAGCTATTTGCTCAGTAAAAGTTTCATCCATAATTCCCACTATTTCTTCAAAAGTCCGATGGCCGTTACTCAATTCCCATAGAAGGCTATTCATTTCGTCAAGTGGTCGGCGAAGATCTTTCGGTGCTCGCAATAATTTCGCTAGCATACCTTCAAACCTACGGAATGATTTCGGATGACATAAAAGGATGAATCTTCCTGAAACTCCTAGTAATTCGGGATGGGGGCGAGAATCTCCTCTCCTACCCCACCAAACAGGAGCCCGTATTGGAAAAGAACCTGCTAAACTAGATTCTCTATCTTCACCACTACCCTTTACTTCAGACATCAGACCACCTAGGTAATTTGCCATGTCCAAATCACTAGTGCTAACATTGAACAAATGCCAATGCCTGAAAGCAACCTGAGCCACTCAACTTTTTGGGTGAAATTTGATAGATACCACACACCTGCACCGCAAAGAGCGCAAACTAGTAACAGAATGTACCAGCCAGGCGGCATATTTGCTTGTGGAGGGGTAGATGTTTATGATATTGAGCATTCTTTTGGGACAAGATGCATATTGTGGCTAATCGAATATTATTATTTGAATAAACCTAGCAGGTGGTGGAAATTATTTGGTTTGTAAATGGCCATATAACTATTTTTTCTTCTGAAACCATCAAAGGGTAAACAAGATGCGTAGCATCTTTGAGGGGTTGAATTGGAGAGAGTAAAGCACTTCTTTCACACCTTGGATGAATTCCTAGCCAGTTACGCAAAAATATTTGGGGTATCAATCGTAAACCCAATCCCACGACATTTTCTATTCATTTCAGTTTACAGCATCATTTACTTCATAGCAATTTATGCTCCGACAATCTTCGGATTTGTGGTACTTTGGGTTGGGTATATCGGCGTACTTGCAGTTGGTAGAGCTTGGGCTCAAAATGAGTCGTTCCGGGGTAGAATTGCAAAAAAATTAGACGATGCGAATCCTGATAATTTACCCGATTTAAGAATTACCGCTGCCTTAGCAGCCCTACAGATGGTTTTACTTGTGCCAATGTTACTACAAACTTCACATTCATTGTTTGACTTGTTTGATGCACCAGAAGGGTCCACGTGGAAAACTTGGGGCTTGTTCGGCCTCGACCTATTATTCCGCTCCTTCCTTGATTGGTCAGAAGTATATGGAGTTCATATTTCTGGGGTGAAACTAGACTCATCTGGTGGACGTCACCTCGTGATGTTTATTCTCCTCTCTATTGATTATATGATTATTCAAACCGTAATTCGAATTGTCGGTATCAATCAAACCATTCAAGAAGGCGTTGCTGTAGCCGGAAAAGATCCAGAAATGGCTTTTAGACTAGGATATAGAGCAACTAAGAAACTATCTGAATTAGCATCTGATAAAAGTAATGATGTCGAAAGTAGAACCAAAATGATTGAGGCTTTAGGGACGATTGGGGATATCAAAGGTGCACCATCCTTGGTAGAGATATTATCCGAAGATAAACTCCATACTGCAGCGACTGCGTCACTTGTAATGATCGGACATTTTGATTCTTTAATCAAAGGCATCCGTCATGAAAATCCACTTGTTAGGAGGGGGTGTGTGACGGCTCTAGGTCGATTAGAGGATTCTGTCGCCAACGAAATCCTTGAAGAATCAATTCACGATTCTGACGCTGGGGTTCGGAAATTTGCTCATCAAGCAATAGGAAGAAGTTCACACCCTTCAGATATACCACTTCTAAAACAGGGATTACTTGATGATGATATTGAAGTGCGATATTCTGCACTCAAGCAATTTTCAAATTTTTCTGGAGAGAATGCCATGGAGGCAGTTCTAATTGCAGCGAAAGATGAATCAGCATCAATCCGAAGATTAGCTGTCGAAATTCTAGCCAGATATCCATTTCCTGCAGTTGTGCCAATACTTGCTAATGCCATGCAAGATGAAGATTCAGGAGTTGCTGCCGCAGCAAAACGCTCAGTTGAACATTTAGAATCTCTCGTTGAAGCGGGCGGAGTTTGATTGTTTAATACTACAGAAATACTATGTTAAAGAGGCTGCGATTTTCATTTAAGCTATATTCATAAACATATTGATGATAGATAAAATTGGTTAGTAATTATTGATTATTTCCTGTACTACAACAGCGAACACTTATCCGTGATACTTACGGGTCACTGCCTGAGTGAGACATATGGCTGAGCACGGACATGATAATTGCCCTCACTGTGAACACCAATTGGAAGGGCTTGAAGCAGTATGCCCCGCGTGCCAAGGAGACCTATTCGGAGTGCCTTCTAAAATCGTTCAAGTCAAGGAAAAGGTTTCAGAAATTGTCAAAAAAGTAGAATCCGAAGTCCGGGATGCAGTATCTGTTGAAGGTGATTTAGTCAGTTCTGTACAAAGGGCCAGTCAGAAAATTGGTGACCATGTTGTGCCAGTTTTTTCCACTGTCAAACAAGCAGGAACAGATGCTGTCGATAAAGTCAGGGGCAAGATGGCTGGTGATGCTCCACAACAAGCAAATCAACACGATTTTGATGAAGACGAGGAAGATTTAGAATCACTAATAACTCAAGGTGAATTACTAGTCGCTGAAGGACGCGAACAGCAAGCACTGAAAATTTTTAATCGAGTCATCGCATCTGATCCAAGTAATGCAATGGCATGGTTCAACAGAGGTGTGATTCATGAGATGAGTGGAAAAGTTGATGAAGCCGCGAAAGCCTTCAAAGTTTGTTTAGATATGCAAGCTGACCACGGACCAGCAGCAGCTAATCTAGCGGTTCTACTAGACCGGACAGGAAGTTATACAGAGGCTGCTACCTTTGCCCATAGAGCCTTGAAATCATTCCCATCTCACCCTGATTTAGCACGCATATCAAACCAAGGACCAGCAGAAGAAGTTCCAGTAATTGAAACTGAATCTGTTTCAACTACTACTCCAGAGGTAATTACTGCACCACCAATTGAACCAGAGCCTTCCCCCGAGGTTATCGAACAGCCAAACATCACACCTGAACTTGATTTAGATGCAATTGTTGAAGATGCTGCAAACTTAATCAAGCAAAATCAACCAGAACAAGGATTAGAACTCCTTAGAGATTTACTTCACAACGAAGCCTCACAACACCCAAGGGCATGGAGAGTTGCTGCCGCCTCAATGGCTCGATTATCCCTCATAGACAACGCGATTGAAGCATTTACTTACGCACTTGACTTAGATAATACAGATGCTGCATCATGGTACAATCTCGGAGCACTACATCGTCGAAACGGCCACGAAGAAACTGCAGTCACATGTTTTGATGCTGCTTTGGGATTACGACCTGATTATACCAAAGCGTCGTCAGCATTAGCCGAAATCCATACCGCAAACGGATCACTAACTTTAGCGATTGAATCATGGAGGTCTCTACTTTCCCATGAGCCTGGGCACAAGGGGGGTCCAGCTTTTGCCGGCATTCTAATTGCTATTGCTGAGGGTGAAGGCGAAGTCTTAGAAATGGCAAAAGAAATCCCTACTACGATACCAGAAGGGCCTGAGTTAGCCTCTGAAGCACTGAAGTACATACCAGATAATGGGTCTTCAGAAAATGTCCAACTACGTGCTAGAGCCATGACCTTATCGGGTTCATATCCTGAAGCAGTGAAGGCATGGCGATCTCTGATTGAAACTGACCGCGATAATCCTGATTTATGGACCGGAATGAGAAAAACATTCATCGCGGCAGGAGACCACGCAACTGCTGAGAAATGCCGAGCAAAAATTGCTTCACTAACGGGGGGAAATGTAGAGGCTGTAGAGGTTAGCGAACCTACCAGCACATCATTTTCAGAACCGGTACAAGAACCTGAACCTGTGCAAGAACCAGAGCCACAACCAGAAGTTGAAGAGCCAATTGAAGATACACCACCAGAAACAACAACTGAACCTGAAGAAGTTGCTGCTGATGACCCATGGGCGGATGATCCATGGGGAGATATGGATTCACAAACCGATTCCAGTGATTCTACAGATTCAAATGATGATGCTGAAGAGAAAACATCTGAAGAGATTGTTGCCGCTGAGGAAATTTTGGATACCACACCTGAGCCAGAACCAATAATTCAAACTGAAGCATCCCCAGAAGTTGACTTGGCCAAGGCTGCTTTAGACGTTGCATCAAATACACCTGCTCCTGAAATATTGGGTTCAGGGAAAATTGATAGTAGTTCAATTTCCAATCAAGATGTACAGTGGTACAACAAAGGACTAACACTTCTTACAGAAGAAAAATACAACGAGGCTCTTGCATGTTTTGACCGAGCGTTACCAGCTTTCGTCGATGATGATGAAATGATCGTGAGGATTCTCAATGCTAGGGGAAATGCATTTTACTACCTGAAGAAATTTAGCGATTGTATTGATGCCTACCACGAAGCAATGAGAGTAAACCCTGCAGGGGTGACTGGTGCAACCCTATACAATATGGGCACAGCCTATGCAGAAGTTGAACGCTACGCTGATGCAATAAAGTGCTTTGAACAAGGTGTGTCAGAGAAGAGAGTCAGTCCACTTGAGGGCGACCACGCTAAAATGGCAAAGGAACAAATCCGGCGATGCAAGTTACTTCTCAAGGAACAAGAGAAGAAAATGAAGCGACTTTCTAGAATGAAGAATTGACCAATTAAAACCTAATTAGGGTGGTTATTATTCAACTATCCTAGACTTTTATTACAGACATTTCACCAGCAAATCTGTAGAAAAACTGAGGACATCAAGGTAGACTTACTGTGACGGCTACTGACTTTGATGTTGGGGTGTTGCTACCTTCCGCTACACTATCTAAAGGTACTAGCACATTTGCTTCTGGGAAGTATGTGCATATATCGCCTTTTGGAATTTCATAGGGTATCACCTTCCATGATGGGGCGTAAATCGAGCGATTTTGGAAATGACTTGTCAAATCTACTTCATCACCTGAATTGATTCCAAGTTCGGACATGTCTGCAGGATTCATCAAAACTACTCGTCGGGCCCCATAAATACCTCTGTAACGGTCATCCATCCCGTATATGGTGGTATTGTACTGATCGTGACTTCGTACTGTCATCATAGTAAATTGACCTGCCAATGCAACCGCATCAGGGAGGCTATGTACGGTGAAATGTGCCTTACCTGATATGGTGTCCCAAGTCGGCCCATCACGAGGACCATTTGGCAGGTAGAATCCACCATCCTCCCGCACCCGGGAATTGAAATCCTGAAAACCGGGAATAACCTGCTCAATGAGGTCTCGAATCAAATCATAGTTTTGCAACATACTACCCCAGTCAAACGGTTCACTTCCAAAACAGGCGGCACCGATACCAGTTACAATAGCAGGCTCGGAGAGTAAATACGTACTAGCCGGTACAAGAGAGCCCCTACTCATGTGTACCACACTCATGCTATTCTCGACTGTAACAAATTGTTCACCAGATTGTTGATTGTCAACCTCTGTTCTACCCAAGCACGGCAGGATGAGTGCCTCTTTCCCAGTCACTAAATGCGAGCGATTCAGTTTGGTAGAAATCTGAACTGTCAGGTCAACGTTACGTATTCCAGAGGCAACCTGTTCGGTGTCAGACATCGCAGAGACTATGTTTCCCCCCATTCCCATGAACAAACGGACCTTGTTATTGAGCATCGCTCTGACTGCTTCAACGGTGTCAAATCCACCTTCGTAAGGAGCGGTGAACCCTGTCGCTTTACCAAGTCTGTCAATAAATCCGGGTGTTGGGTTGTGTTGGATGCCAACGGTCCTGTCACCTTGAACATTCGAATGTCCTCTAACTGGACAGGCGCCAGCCCCTGGACGACCAAAGTGTCCACCCATAAGGAGGAGGTTGGCAATCTCCTGAATTACTGAGACGGAGTTCTTGTGTTGGGTCAAGCCCATAGCCCAACAGATGATTAGATTCTTTGAGTTAGAGACTACCTTACCCAACTTAGTGAGTCGTTCTTTACTGATTCCTGAACCAGTTACGATATCTTCCCAGTCAGTCTTTTCAATCGCCTGTTTGAACTCTTCAAATCCCTCTGTGTGTGCATCTATAAAATCCTGATTTAGTTTTCCTTCTTTAAGAACAACTTTCATGACACCTTTCAACAATGCTGCATCACCGTTGATTTTAACTGGGAAATGGTCATCTGCAATCTTAGTTCCAGAACCAAACATTCGTAACATCTCTTGCGGATGTTTGAATCGACGCATACCTGTTTCTTCAAGTGGGTTGATACTGACTACTGAACCACCATTCCTTTTACAATTAGCAAGTGCGGTGAGCATACGAGGATGATTGGTACCAGGGTTCTGACCAATGACTAGAATCAAGTCTGCTTTTTCAAAGCAAGATAAACGCACAGTACCTTTGCCGATACCAATGACCTTAGTAAGTGCGTAACCACTTGATTCATGACACATGTTAGAACAGTCTGGGAGGTTGTTTGTACCTATTTGTCGTGCAAGTGTACCCCATAGGAAGGCAGCTTCATTAGAGGTTCTTCCACTTGTATATAGAACGGCTTCATCGGCTGTTTGTAGGTTCCCCAGCGAATCAGAAATCAATCGAAATGCATTGCTCCAAGTAATTGGTTCGTAGTAGTCAGAGCCTTCTCGAAGATACATCGGTTCAGTTAGTCTACCTTGTTTATCAAGCCACATATCAGGTTGTTCAGAAAGAGAGTGGACAGAATGTTCCGCGAAGAAAGCAGGTGTGACTCTTTTTCTTGTTGCCTCGGTGGCAAACGCCTTAGCCCCATTCTCACAGAATTCAAAGCCGCTACGGTGACCATCGGGGTCAGGCCAAGCGCATCCAGGACAATCATAACCGCCGAACTTGTTGACTGTTCGCATCGCACCCCAAGTACGGCGCATACCCGCTTCTGCCAAGCCTATTCCAAATGATTTAGATACCCCTGCAAATCCTGCTGCTACTCGCTTAGGTTTACCTATCTTTAGACGTTCCTCTTGCTTAGGAGTGGTTGCCCGAGTATCTCGTTTCGTCATCGCACTCAACTACCAGATATCCCACTTGTTCAAATCGCTTGCCACAGGTACTCCTCTAACAACTTCACTCGTCTATAAGTCTCCAAGCGCCGGTGTGGACATTGAATCGGTTGCGGCGGAGGAATCCAATCAAGGTAAGACCCCCCTCTCTAGCAGCATCAACTGCCATCGATGAAGGTGCGCCAAGGCCAGCGATGACTGGGATTCCAGCTAATGCAGCCTTCTGAATCAACTCATATCCAATTCTACCTGACAACATAAGAATTTGATTTTCAGCAGGTAAACTACCCACCATCAATCTAGATCCTATTAATTTGTCCAAAGCGTTGTGGCGCCCAACATCTTCTCGAACAGATATTAGATTACCAGAGTTGTCAAAAAGAGCACAAGCATGAAGCCCGCCGGTGGTTTTGAAATGGGCCTGAGAATCAGTAAGTAACGATGGTAGTTCAACGAGGACTGTTGGCGAAACCCAACGTTTGTCCGAGATTGTTAAACTGCTAGGAATAATTAACCCGTCAAGGGTTTCTCTCCCACATAATCCACAACTAGATGTTATTGGAAATTTGCGTTCATTAAAATCAGTTAAGGAAAAGTGAGCAGAATCCATCGTAACTACAATGCGGTGAGGTGCAGATTCAATTTCTATAATTGATGAATAAGATTGAATTATTGCCTCACCTAATAACCATCCTGTCACTAATTCGGCATCGTTGCCAGGAGTTCGCAATAAGATTCCTAGTTTCTTCTGAATACCGTTGATTTCGATGACTATTTCTACAGCAGCTTCACTAACAAGATAATCCTTACTTGTGTTTAATTCGCCATCTGACCAAACTTGGACAGGGGTTATCTTTGTCGCCTCTTGTGACACGATATGCTGTATCTACACTACAACTTAATGCTTCGTTAAGAATTTTTGATATATCAATTGGTTCAAAACGGTTGCATGTCAGCCAAATATCATGGAAGAGGCGGCCACCCCCCTTCACGCTCGGCTGACTGATGTTGGTTTAGAAGAGAAAGAGGCGGATGTCGTAATACTATTATCTACATCTACACCTCTTAAGGCGAGTGAAGTTGGTAGGGAAATAGGGATCAGTAGAATGGATTCCTATAATACTCTAAAACGATTACAAGAAAGAGGTTTAGTTATGGCTACATTGGACAAACCAATGCGCTTTACTGGCTTATCGATCACAGAAGTTTTCCAACAATTAATCCATCATGAAGAACAGGAATTGAGACGTATTAAAGCCCATTATGATGAATTTAACCAAGGAAACAGTGCTATTTCAGTTGGATATGTTTCATCTTCGAAAGAACCAAGTTTTTCTGTAGTAAAAGAACGGAGTTACATTCAAGCAGCAATGGAACGGATTATTGATGATGCAGAGACAACCGTTTTTCTCATTCTTGGTAAATACGGAATTCTACACCTTGTTAAAACAGGTGCTCTGAAGGCCGCAAACGAAGCTGCTACTAGGGGAGTTAGTGTGAAAGTGCTAGCCTGTCTTGACAAAACTACTCTGAAATTCTATGAACAACTAGATTCAGCGGTTGAAATCAGACACAGTGAATCAGTATCTATGCACGGTTGTATTGTTGACGGTGATGTCGCTGTTCAAAATGTGTCGATGGAATCGAATCCAGTTGGCCGCGGGAAAGAAGACGCTGCCCTCGTCATAGAAGCACCTGAATTCCTAACTGCACAAACTGACTTGATCAATACTACTTGGAAAAACGCAACTCCTTTGTCAACTGCGCGGACGTTTGTAGAACTAGGTGAAAATACTGAGCCTTTGCAAATCAATCTTGGAGCGGGTTCATTCTATAGAAGGTTCAAAGAAATTGTTGCTCGGAATATTGAAGACCAACACCCTGATAATGAAAAATGGACTAATGCAGTACTTCGTCAAGGCGATAAATTCCTCACCCCACAACCAAATTTGCCAGAATTAGAATTACTTGGCATTGATGTTTCAGAATTGATGCGAATTGTTGGCCGTAGAATCGGTGAAGAAATAGTTACCAATACGGAAGATTCGACTCAAACCGACCAAGAGTTCTGGGAATATCTCAGTAAAGAATGGTCAGATATGGGCATGGGTGAAATGGAAATAATAGGTCTCCCACCTCAATCAATTAGAATCCATGATGCAGGTTCTTGTGGAAATGCACCCCAATTCGGTGGGCCCTTCTGCCATTTAGATGAGGG
>CAUZNH010000018.1:0-9595 GCA_963581345.1 Candidatus Thalassarchaeaceae archaeon
GGTGCCATGCCCTAAAACTAATGCCAAAAATTAGTCTTGACATGCCGAATGAATTACTTGAGGATTTGAAAGTCCACGTTGGTGACAACAAGAAGTTCGTCAGCGTTGCTGATGCTGTGAGAACTGCATGCAGGAAATTACTAGACCAATTAGACTCAATTGATACTAGACATGGAAGAATTGGGGGTAAATAGGATGGTAGAACGAAAACAAGCAGAAGCAGCAGTTGATACGATTATTCGTTACATTGAGGGCGCTAGTGGCGCACTTAGAGAGGGGTTGGCAAGAACACCAGAACGGGTAATTGAATCATTTTCGGAATTATTCAATGGATACTCAGAAAACCCCGCCGATGTCTTAGATGCTACTTTTAATGCTGAAGGATACGATGGTATCGTACTACTTCGAGATATTGAATTTCACTCCACCTGTGAACACCATTTACAACCATTCCACGGCCGGGGTCATATCGCATACATCCCCACGGATAGAATAGTAGGAATCAGTAAATTAGCCCGAATCCTTGAGATGCATGCTAGGCGTTTACAGAACCAAGAACGGATCACTAAGGGGATTGCAGATGACTTAGAATCTTACCTTAAACCACTTGGGTGCGCAGTAATACTTGAGGCATCACATGGTTGCATGCAATGCCGAGGAGTTAAAAAACAGAACTCAATAATGACTACCTCACAAATGCGGGGAGTGTTCTTTGACAAATCTGAAGCACGTACTGAATTGATGCAACTTATTCGAAGTGCGCCATTATCTAATTAAATTTTGAGTAAATCACATTTAGAAATGAGGGAATGAAATGGAAGATGAAACACCGAGATTAATTGCCCTTCCGTTGGTCCCAATTATTGATGAGTCAATTATACCTGAAAAAATCCCAGTTCCAAACGACCCTTTAGACCAACAATTTCCAATTGTTGAGATGTTTTACTCTGTACAAGGCGAAGGGTATCACACAGGTATCCCATCAATATTCATTCGTTTCGGTGGATGTAACTTAGCTTGTGAATGGTGTGATACATCCTTTGATGAATGGGAAAATATGACTCTGCGTAGAATCATTAGAGAAATGGCCCCCTGGGATTGTAACCGTATAATACTAACAGGTGGAGAGCCTGCCCTTCAAGATTTAACCACTCTTTCAAAAATTCTTAGGCCTATGGGATATGAGTTGGCCATTGAGACTAATGGAACCATTGAGATTCCACAAGATATAATTGACTGGATTTGTGTGTCTCCGAAAGACCAGTTGTATGGTTCTGTGAAGATTAGACAACGGATGGGAGATGAACTCAAAGTAGTTTGGGTCGGGCAAACATTAGACATGTACGACGAATTACTAGGTGGATTTACTCATCATTTTTTGCAACCCTGTTATGATGAAAACAAAGATGTGGGATGGAATGGTAAAAATTTCTTATCAACATTTGAGATGGTCAGGAATAATCCACTTTGGAGTCTTAGTCTCCAAACTCACAAATGGATGGGGGTGGATTGATGCCCAAGAAAGTAGCTGTTATGGCATTAAGTGGCGGTATGGATTCAACATCTTTGTTAATCAGACTCCTAGCTGATGACTACGAAATCCATGCAATCTCCTATAATTATGGACAAAAACATTTGATTGAAGTTGAGAGAGCACAAGCCAATCTTAGTTATCTTTCACAAAATGGGTACCATGTTCACCATCAAGTTATTGACTTAACATCAGCGATGTCTTCGTTCCATTCCGCCCTTACCGATGACTCTATTGAGGTCCCTGAAGGGCATTATGAGGAACAACAAATGAAGCTGACTGTTGTACCTAACCGTAATGCTATTTTTGCTTCAATTTTGTATGGACACGCACTCTCTATAGCGATTAAAAATACTGTAAATGTTAAAATTGCTCTTGGTGTTCATTCGGGTGATCACGCCATCTATCCTGATTGTAGGCCAGAGTTCTATTCCGCTTTAGGCAAAGCGTTTGAAATAGGGAACTGGGATTCTGAATTAGTTTCATTTTACTTACCTTATATTGAAGGTGATAAGGAAACCATTCTTCGGGATGCGGCACAAGCAATTCCCAAACTAAACTTGGATTTTGACATAGTATTTGCTAACACAATTACATCTTACAATCCAGATAATTTAGGACGCTCGTCGGGAACTTCAGGCTCTGATGTAGAACGCATTCTAGCGTTTCATGCCATCGGCAGAAAAGACCCAATACAATATGTCAAGCCTTGGGAAGATGTTCTTCGCAATGCCTTATCTATTGAGATGAAACACAAGGAGATGAGTACATGAATAACGATAACAACACCAATAATTCAGACCTAAAATCAAAATTGACTGACCTTCAGTATCATGTGACACAAGAATCAGGTACAGAGCCTGCCTTCACAGGTATGTACTGGGATGAAAAAAGAGATGGGGATTATTTCTGTATATGCTGCGGCCATCTTTTGTTCACTTCTAAGATGAAATACGATTCTGGATGTGGGTGGCCATCATTCCACCACGAAGACCCTAACGCCGGTATCAAACGATTACCTGACCTAACTAGAGGCGGGGTAAGGGTAGAGGTAAGATGTGGTTCATGTGATGCTCATTTAGGTCACGTGTTTGAAGACGGACCTAAGGACGAAGGCGGTGAGCGTTATTGCATTAATTCCGCCAGTGTTCAATTTGAGGAGGATGTGTGATGACTACAAGCATTCGACGTTGGATAGAAACTGATACTGGACATCGAGTTCCCAATCATAAGAGTAAGTGTAAACACTTTCATGGACATCGGTACCGTTGGGAAGCAGAGGTTGAGGGAGATATTGTAACTGAATCTGGTGCCTCTGAAGAGGGGATGTTAATTGATTTCTCGGACATCTCCAATATTCTAACTGAACATATTCATGATATTGTAGATCACGCCTTTGTAGTCTATGAACGTGATAAAGATGCTAGGAAAGTCCTATCTGAATTGGGTGATGAACATCGGACTGTTGTTGTTCCGTTCATCCCTACGGCTGAAAATTTAGCCAAATGGGCCTACGAACAAGTATCTCCTCACATAAAAACAGCATACGGTAATTCCTTACGACTAGCAGCATTTCATGTTCGAGAAACACCAAAATCTTGGGCCACTTGGCGGCCGTAATCACTCATCTTCTGATTGTTTTTCTTGTAAGGCATCTCTAGATTGTTTCAAAACACCCAGAATTCTATGCGCCTCACTATTCAAAGGCATACTTCGCATCAAAACGCGTTTTAGAGTCTCAGCAATCCCCGGTTTTTTATGTTCTTGGACATTTACAGCCTCTGCTAATTCTTCACTAAGTGAATGAATCATTCTTCTTAAATCTGGGTCCAACACACGTGTATTTCGTGTAGTTCGTGGCAATCCTTTTTGCTTACCCAATTGAGTAGAAATCAATTCCATGTGCATCTCATAAAGAAGAATCGTCACCGCATGACTGAGGTTCAAAATTGGGTAACCTTCCCAAGTTGGAATGGTTACAAGAACGTCACACATCTGTAATTCTTCGGTCAATATACCGACACCTTCACGCCCGAATACCAGTGCTACTTTTCCCTCAACATTGTGAATACGTTTGGCGACTTCGTTAGGCATAACAAAGTGTCTGAAAGCAATTTTCTCCCCCAATTCTCTCTTACCAGATGAACCTACAACAATTGAGATATCTTTCATACAAGAATCCCAATCGGAAAATATCTCAGCATTTTCTAGTACGGTTTTTGCATGTTTCGAACGAGCTAATGCTTCATCTTCAAATTCGTAACCGGATTTGGAAATTAGCCTAAGATTATCAAATCCAAAATTTCTCATTGCTCTAGCTACTGCGCCCACATTCCCTTGAATCTCTGGTTCAATCAAAACGACAAAAACTTCGGCCATCCTTTCTGGAAGAGGAATTGACAAATTCATCCCCATGTTCAATCCTCCTGTGTACTAGGTACCCATGCTTCTAATGCCGCCCGATCTACGTTTTGATAAATGAATAAAATCCACTTACCTGTTTCTCTGTCTGGGATTGGAATACTCCTTTTCGTCACTCCTTGTTCACGGAGCCAATTAAAAAATTCGTCCAACACTTCAGGTGATGAATGACGGACAAATGGTGGTTCATGAGCCCAAATAAACTCAAGTGGTTGGACGACCAAGCGCCCACCTCTGATTAATCAACGCGGCGCTGTTTGTAGGTTGTAATGTAACCTGCAATCCAGTTTCGCATCCGCTTGTTGACAAGTTTTCCGTCCTCACCCATGAGGTCGGTGTATTCTTCAACCAACTTCTTGTTAGTATCAAAATCTGCTCCAAACTTGTCAGGATATTCTTCGCAAAGTGCAATTGCTCTAATTTTAATGAATGATGGCCTAATATTTCCCATTTAATCACCTCAATACTTTGCCTCATCAAGTAGAATTTGAATTCTATCGTCATCTTCAACTCGGTCAACAACTATGTGGACTCGGCGAGGAGGTTTCTGAATCCCCCGAGACCAAATTTCATGATTGACACCCTCGTCAATCCAGATATTCTCATCATCTTGAACCTTCATGTGACGGCGTACGAATTTCTTTAGTACCTCAATTGCTCTTTTAGCCCTCTTTGTTCGAGGACATGCCCAAGCCGCACGGAGAGGGACGGTGTAGTGGCGACTGCCATGGAATAATTTTGCATCTACCATGGTCATCACCTATGCAACTTGCTCCTGCGCCAGTGGTGGCGTTTATTATGAGAAGTGAAATTACGGCTTGTTCTCTGCATTACCCAAACAGGGACCCTGCGATTTGTTTTGGTGACCTTATTCAAGCGCTTCTTTTTTGGAGCTGGTTTATTTCGTGCCATATTTTCACCTCAAATTCTTCTGATTGACGATTCTCGACGGTTTGAATTTAGTTGTGTAAGAACGGCTTTCAAAGTGTTGTCATCAACTGGAGTCTGTAAACGCCCTTCGTTGTGCAGATTTACAAGATGGCGCTTAACGCCAAGAGCAATTTCAGGGCGGGTTAATTCAACTCTCCCCAATCTCTCTCTAGATTCAGGTGTTAGAATTTGCCGCATTGCATCATTGAGTGCTGTTGCATCTTCATCTGCTGAAGCCTGTTGATCTTCAGCTTGCATCTGTTGTTCAGCCTGACTTTCAATCTGACTCTGAACTTCCGCTAAACGAGCAGCGCGAATTTTCTCAAGTTCGCTGTCATCGATTGACATTACCTGTGACACCTACCCCACCTTCTTCCAATCAGTACTTTGTTAATCCTGGAGCTGCTTCTTCTGCTGTTGGTCTAACTTCATGAGCAACTTCATTGATTAATTTATGACCTGCAGATGTTAAAACCCTACCAAGAGTGATTGTACCCGCATTATTTTTCTTAGTCTCCACAAGACCAGCATCTTCTAACTGCTGTAATACAGTACGAGTAATGTGTCGTGAACCTGACTTCGCTCTACTAGGTGCACTACCTCTGTCACGTGCACCGCCAAACATCTGTGAAAGGTGGTTAACTCCAATAGGGGAATGAATCGCTACCTTTCGAAGCACTGCTGCAGAACGGATTTCCCACCAGTTATCTTGAGTCGGTGGTCTTTCTCTGTGAACACCAGTCTTCACATGAAGAGCCCATTCTGGTCTAGAAATAGAATCTTGGTCAAGCATTCTTTCTGCCAATACTGGCAAAAGCAAATTTGTTGGAACATCGTGGAATGTGGTCATGTGCAACACCTGAGCAGTCCGCCGACTGACCCTCCGTATATAACGCAATCGTCCCCCCTACGGGGGGGACTGCTTCGCATGTCGTCAGATTTCTCCTGCTACATCAAGTTCAAACAGGGTGGACAGGTCGGCAAGCCAATGGAGAAAGCACTGGCTCGCAACCCAAACCTATTGCGGACTCTCCTCGGATTGTCAACGACTCTAATTATTGTTTTGGGTTACTCGGTTTATTCCGCTTCTCTAGACTCTGAATATTACATTCACGAATCCAGTTTGGAACAAAACAACCTTACTCTGACCATGATTGAACAAAATACCAATTCGCTATCTTGGAGTACCACTTCTGAAGGATCAATATCCTGGGTAAATTTCACTTTAACAGGAGCACCACAAGATTCGACCCTAACCATTACCAGTGGTGGTGAAATGTGGTGGAGTCACCCCATGTTGGGTAGCGCAGACGCTGACAACTTCAATTGCATTCAAGGAAATAGCGATTTTCAACTTGAAAATCACTGTGAGTTTGCTTTTACTCACTCAATAACAGTAGATAATAATGGGAATGCTAGTTTACGGGGATTACTCTCAGATCAACTCCCTCTATCAGGACAAGGTACAATCAGGGCAACTAATTTGTCTACTGCGACAACCGAAGCACAGCAAATCTTTGATACGGCCAATCATACTGTTTCTTGGCTAATTAAATTGTCTTCAACCAATGCTATAGACAACTCTACTGTAGACATTCAGCAAACTGTAGTAACTCATGAATTAACAACCGTTTACCAGTTCCAATTAAACCCATTTATTGAATCAGTTTGGTCTCTAACTGCGCTTCTTACTTGCTTTGTGATGGTGCTTGCATTGCCACTGGGAATTTACTATGCAAGTATCAAACGCGAGCAGCGAATCAATTTAATTCGCGGAGACGATTCCGAATCTGAATAATCCTCTAGAAGGGAATCTATGATTCCCCTACTAAGGACCGGCGCCTTCAAATAAGCAAGAGAGGGGTTGCAAGAGACGGACATGTCATCTACCTCGGTCAGGTCGGCTCTTCTTGCTGTTGCACTTTTGCTGGCTATGAGCATGACTAGCCTTGCTCCTTTGTTGTTAGTTCAAGAAACTGAAGCAGCGAGTGGCATAGATGTACGACCTACGAAATTCGATATCACCTACACAAATTCTGCCGACCAAACCAGATATCGGTTGCTTTCTAGTGCCGACCCAAGCGGAGGTACTTTCAACCGCCCAATTAGCCTATTCGTGATTGATGGGATGGTCAATGTCACCTCAAGTATTCAAATCACCGTTCAAAATTTTGGCAACACTGCATCTGGTCCTTTCACCCTAAGATTAGTCGTAATTCATAATGAATACAGTGGATTTGAAATTTTCAATTCAACACTAAATGTCAATTCTATTGGAGCAGGTAGTTCATCTACGACTTCAACCAATTGGGCATCAAGATATGGTGGCAACCATACAATGATTGCCACAACTTTAGTAGCAAATGATGACAATAAAGCAAACGATGTTCTTTCTAGGTCACTAGCAATTGGTCAATTATACGACAATGCAGATACCCAAGGAAGTTGGAGTTTCGCATCGGGTTGGCTGGTTGATTCCGAGGTAAGTCTTTCAAATTCTGCATTCCATATAGGAAGTGGTGGAACTAGCAGCGCACATGGGCCAAATTGGGATCGATCACTAACTAGTCCGGTCCTAGACTTTTCTAATGCACACCCTAATCCAAACACTTACGGAAAACTAGGATTCTTCTACACCGGCTCAGGCGGGTCTGGGGATGGGATTAGAATTGAATGGTATCAAGCATCTTCAGGAAATTGGGTAAATAATGTGAATAATGGATTCTCATTTGATGGGGTCGTAGATGCAGACCTTACAGATGGGTCAAATTGGTTGATTCAAAATGAAATCAATAGCCCCGGTGGAACTTCACGTCCTGGATTCAATATCCCGCCTTCAACATTAAGTTCCCAGTCCCAATTTAGGTTTAGATTCATTTCAGACTCTTCTGATAACGGCCAAGGCTACTGGCTGGAAGATATTGTTCTCATCTATGATGAAAAGGCATGGCCTGAAGAATTTGGAGTAAGTATTTCTCACGGGGTTGATGGACACGCTAGGAGAGGGCACTGGGCTGAACACCCTATTTCTATTACAAACGATGGGAACATAACTGACTATTATCAGCCAAGTCTTACAGGGTTACCAAGTGGATGGGAATGCCAATTCGTACATATGTCTGGCTCAACAATTCTACCATCAATGACAATTGAAGTTGAACCGGGTGAAACTTTTAATTTTCAAGCACATATCAAGCCCGGCCCTAGTGCAACAATAGGTAGCCAAACAGCAACTGCAACTATCAGTTCAACATTACATCCCTCAACCTCTGCGAGTGTGGCCTTGAACACACTCGTTGACCCTGAATATATTCCTCGTTGGGATCCTATTGAACACAGTAACTATTGCCTACCTGGTAGTTCTTGTGAATTTTCAATAAATCTATCCAATATTGGAGACGGTTCAGATACCTTTGCAGTTTATGCAACCCCAGTCGTGCAATGGGGAAATTGGACATTTGATATTTCTTTTAATCAACCACCTACTGTGACAATCCCCCCAGGCAATTCAGCTATCGTTCTTCTACAAGCAGACATCCCTAATACTGCCTTACCGGGACAGACTGCTTCAATTGATGTTACAGCAGTAAGTCAAGCAGATAACTCGGTGACAGATACAATTAGAGTCAATTTGACAGCATCTATGATTTCGAATTCCGAAGTGAGTGTAAACCCCGATGACATTCCTCCTGACGGGTGGTGGGTTGAACCTACTGAATCAGTAATTATCCCTTTCACTGTCTGGAATAATGCAACAAGTCAGGATACCTTTACTTTCGCATTAGACACCACAAATATGCGGGGTTGGAATGCAACACTTCCAGCCACCACTGCATTAGTTGTAAGAGCAGGTGAAAGTGGCAGGATACTCATCACCTTGACCGCCCCTGCAAATGCTCAATCAGGTGACCCAGCGCCACTTCTTACCCCAATTGTGACTAGTACATCGTCAGGTACAGATTCACTTTCAACTGCCTATGGTGGCATCAGAGTAACTATGCTCCATGACATCATCCTCAGAGTTTTGGGTAATCCAACAAATGTCACTCCTGGGGAATCTTCCTCAGCTACTTTTGAGATTGAAAATAATGGTAATGGACCGGAGCATGCTATACTAATTGTAGAAGGAATTCCAAGCACTTGGCAATATCATATAGAAGTGGGGGCTACTGAATTAACTGGGCCAATTTCCCTATCACCATCTTACGAAAGTAATCACATCGCTCAAGTTCAAATTATTTTCACTCCACCCGGAGGGGAAGAAGCAAATCTCGAAATTGATATTGATGTAACAGTTGTCCCAAGTGATGGCACCGACTTGAATCCTGACGACAATAGTTATTCTTTTTCAGTTCGGACCAATCGAGTTACAAAACCAGTTCTCTCAATGAGTACGAATACCCTTGATGTAAGAACTGATTCTATACATTTAGTCACACTTGGAGTACTAAATGACGGTAATGCTGTAGATGGAGCGATGCGCATTCGGATAGTTGCTGATACACTATTACCAGGAATTACTTCAACTCTCTCAAATGGAGGGATAAGTCTTCATTTGAACCAATGGATGGAATTGGGTCTACCACCTCAACAAAATAAAGAATTACAATGGTTGATTACGGTTTCTTCTGATTTACCAGTTGGAACTAGAGTGATTTTTTCCATTGTGTTTGAAGCTAGTGATGACAATCAAGGTAATCCACAAACCATCAA
>CAUZNH010000019.1:0-9193 GCA_963581345.1 Candidatus Thalassarchaeaceae archaeon
CGAGATTCATGTCACCTTTGTTGAGGTGGCTGAATACCAAGTCTTGGTCAAGGTAGTCAACACATCCAGGATAGTAAGCAACGTTGGAGTTGATTGGGTATTCATCTGTTGGAATGAAATCATCATCAGCATCTTCTTGTGCTTCAGCTGCTAAGACTGCCTGTAAGACAGTATGTGGGATATTAGCCGCTGGTGGGCCACCAACAACCAGGCTCCTACGAATATCAACATATGAGTCGTAGTCAACAAGTTGAGGGCAAGCATTGGTACAAGCGGTACAGGTTAAGCAAGAATACATTGGTACTCCGTCATCCTCGTTATTCCAAGTGTTGTAAATGATGTTCAGTTTATCACCACCAGTAAACAATCTTACTGGGCAGGCATCATCACAAAGGTCACATCCGTAACACTTGTTCATTTCATATTCATATCCTCTCGCCATGCTGCGCATTAGAATGAAAATCATTGCTCCAAGAGAAAGTGGTGGGATGAATAGAGAATAGGTTAGTTTAGCATCCAAACTCTTTGGATTTTGGTGGTATGTGGGATTCTCTAAGATAAGTGATGACAGGTCATTTGCACCAAGGCCAGCAAGTGCTAATTCAGTATTATTGGTTCTATCAAGAGCCATGCCAGTATCAGGGTTGAGGAATAATGGTTGGAATACTGTCACATCTGAAGTAGCGTCCACTACTACAGTTGCGTTACCACTATCAAAGGTTGAATCAATAGTCATTGTAACTGTATATCGTCCAGGTGCAACATCAAATGTCTTAGTTGTGCAAGTTGCACCTTCTTCTAGGTCCCCGCCTAGTTCTGCAATGCTAATGCCACTTGCATCAGTCACATCTACACTGATACTGTGGTCACCAGCTTTCCTCTCTGAGGTCCTAAATGTGCAAGATAAATCCATTGTTAATTCATCAACCCCCATGTCCTCAACATTCAGTGAATAACTGTTTGAAAGAGAACTATCTCCAGAATAATTGTATAATTCTGTGAATCCATTGACACCACCAGTTACTGCGCCAGCAGATGTCAGGGTTTGTTTGTGATTATTTGCATCAGCGAAATCAATGATGTTCTCTTGAACAGGTTGGTATATACCCCAATTTAACCAATTTTCTGCAGGTAATAAACAATAATCTGAACGGTCAGCCTCATCTTCTGTGAATGCGGAATCTTGCCAAAGCATACTTCCTGAACTTGCACCATAGGTCAGGCAATTTGCCTCCATACTACTCCAGTCGTTTCCTTCATCTATTGCTAGAAGGGCATCTTCAGGTTGGTTTCTTAGTGTCCCCAACTCATCAACATCATCCATTGCACCTAATCCTCCCATGTCCCAGAAGCCACCGTTGTAGATCGGCCATGAAACAACAGATAGTAATACAGCAATTATCAATGCCCCAAGTGCTACCTTGCGTCCAGTTTTTGGACTCACTCTTGAACCGGCTGCCTTGATGAGATATGCCTTAGCAATAAAGAACAACATTATCCAAATTAGAATCCCAGTTAATATCCAAGGAATTGCATTGAATACATCTGCAACCCAAGGTTCCCTCACCCCGCAACTTAGACCCGTGTGAGAGTTTAGTTTACAGTAATCAGAACGGTTATTTCCATACAATAGAAGGAAGATATTGATTGAGAAGACACTAATGAACCAAACGTGGGCTAAGTAAATCACTCCCGCAGTAGCAAACCAAGGGTCCTCTACACCACGTTTAGCACGTCCCCCAAGGAAGGGTGGGAGTGCCAAGATTCCAACTGGGAAACCAGTAAGGAACGCACCCCACCATCCAGCATTCCAAGAAATAACAGGGGTACCAAAGAAATTACCAATAATATTTGGTAACGGGATATCAAATTGTGGTAAGTACTCACCCCAGCGGAGATATCCATATGAGAATAGAACATACCAATCAGGGAACACGAAACCAGCCTGTGCAAATGGGTCTGCTGCACTATGAAGTGGTGGTGGGATTATCCATGAATAAAATGCGAGAACGGCCATTATTGATGCCAAAATTATGCTATCTCTTAGGACTTCATGCGGCCAGAGTGGGTGGCCGGCAAAAGTACGTCGACGTTCCCCTTCAGTATCTTTCAACTTGTCTTTTTCACGCATATACACATCTGCGATGCGTCCAAAATTATCTATCATACCCATTTGTTTCACACCTTCAATGCGGCTCCGCAATCCCCTGTACCCAGACAATAAACAAGTGTATGATGATCAGCGTTGTCACTATTACTGGTAAAATGAATACGTGTAAGAAGTACATTCTGGTGACTGCTGCGCCCGATAGAGATGTGCCGCCAAACATTAGGGTTGCAACCCAACCACCAATGAGTGGGGTTGATTTCGCCATTGCAATACCAATTGTCGCCGCTCCAAAGGCTAGAGCGTCCCATGGGAGTAGATAGCCAGAATATCCGAAAACTATGGTGAGCAACATCAGGCCAACCCCGATGAGCCAGTTCAATTCTCGTGGGTTTCGGTATGCGCCAGTGAAGTATACTCGGCACATATGTAGGAACACTGAGGCCACCATGAAATGCGTAGCCCAGTGGTGGATACTTCTAATGATATAACCAAATGGCAATTGAGTCATAATGAACTCCATACTTGAGTAAGCAGGAGTTGGGTCACCATCTCCACCGGGAACATAATAAATTCCTAGAACAGTTCCTGTGATAATTAGAATGATAAATGCAAGGAATGAGATTCCACCCAAACAGTAGAGTGGGTACCAGTACCAAATGATTCTGAGTTTGTACTTTTCTGCGTGGGTTAGAGGCATTTGCCGATGCACCGATTGATATGCATCGCGACTCATTGCCCAATAATCTTGAATTCGGAATCTAGTATCTAACCACGAGAAGGTCCACAGGAACAACTTCTCAGCAAGGCCCATTTTCCCAACAGATTCAACAGCCCTAAGAATTTCTTTTCTTGGGATGTCTTCATTCTCCTTACGTAAAGTTAGAGCAACTAACACCGTGACGATGATAATGAATAACCAAAGGAACCAAAATTGTAGTAACATATTATTCCCTCCATTCTAATTGCAGTAAGTGTACCAATCGAGTATCTCGACCACTCCCTCTGCTTCAAAGTCAATCACTTCTAGAATATCATTGTTTACTTTGAACGGAATAAGAGGAATTCCAACGGGTGCTGGTCCACCAGTTCTCTTGATCCCATAATATTTGAAGGCCGCTCCGTTAGTTTTGTTTATGTTTGTATTCTTCTCAATTGTTGTAGGGTCGAATCTACTCGAGTGACAGATACAAAACAATTTGTTTCCACCCGCATCTAGGCCACCAGGTAACCAGTTATCTGCAGTGAAATCATTTGCAACGAGTTGCCATCCAGGTATGCAACAAAGATGTGTGCAACGTGACATGATGATGACGATATTATCGTGGATTTTTAACATTGACCATTTGGGGTCATCTTCAATCTCGCCACCAAATCCAATTATCGCACCAGTTTGATCAACCCCCTCTTTGAATTGGAAGCGAGGGAGGCCACTTGATATTGGTGTATCTTTGTTTTCTTCATGTGGTACGTAAACTACGGTTACTGGCATCCCCCCCCAAACACCCTGTGCCCCAGACATCTTGGTTGTAGAGGTTTTAGATTGTTCTTCAAAATCTGATTTTTTCATTGATTCAAGATGCTTTGAGCCGAACCATACAACTGCTTCCTGTCCTTTAGGCACCCAATAACTGATGGAATTACTCCCACCCGCATCATCTTTGGTCCCCATGAGAAGAGAAGCAAAACCAATTGATCCAAGACTTGCCATTGTGATAACACCAGCTGCAGAATTGAATGAGTATCGCATAAAGCGGCGCCTGTCAAGGCTGTATCCACTTTCTTGACTCGCTTCATCGGCATTGGGCGAGGGGCGAAGTCTGAATTCCCTTGCCATTCATCACACCTCATATTTTTTCCAACTTTCGGGGTCTTTTTCACCGATATATTTGCCTCGTCTATGCTTAACAATAACTAGGTCAGGCAATACCCATTTGAGATAGACAATCCCCATAATAATTAGCGAAACCATTGTCATCCCAAAATGGTAAGAGAGTTGTTGTTGATCCCAACCATGGAATAGTCCGTATGTCATACTACCAGCCCAGTAAAGGGTCCATCCTAATCCCCAAATTGAGGTGAGAATAACAAGTGCCGACGTACCACTTGGTCTGAGGGATGCTCGTACAATAGTGCCGGGGGCAGCTTTGTTGAACACCCCATGGTTAATTGCTGCCTCATATGTTTCTTCATCGAGTTCGATTCCACTCAGTGCGTTGCGGGCATCTTCGATGCTTACTTCACCTGACGCAACTTGCTCAAGCATTCTGGTGATTACATCTTGATTCATGAGTTGTCACCTCTGTCTGCAAGATAATTAGCGAGTGAATCTCTCCAGCATTGTAATCGTTCTTCGCTGTTCATAATTGGTCACCTCTGCGCAGATGTTTGATTCGAAGCTTGAGAAGGTTACTGCGGCCAACGTAGTGATGGCTGAATCCATATCGCAAAAAGAATCCACAGAAGATGAGGACAGCAATAACGGCCCCAAATCCAAGCAGACCGAGCCAGTGGGCTCTGAATGGTGCGCCCATGCTGTGAAGATCAATTCCTCCGGTTGAGGCAGCAGGTGCCTGGATGTTTCCATCTCCTGCAAATATTGCCCTGGTGTTGCCATCGTCATTACCTTCTACAAGGCTGAATGATAATCGGTTGTAGGAATCTGGTGCCATAGCAGCCAAGTTCCCATCAACCGCATTTCCAGCAACCCAGAAAGTCACATCACCAGAATCTGTTGCTGGTGCCGTCCAAGTGACTTGCCAAGTGCGGTCAGTAGTTTGTGCCCCATCCGCTGTGTGGGTCATGGTTTGCTCAGAGCCATCATTGTGAACTAGGATTTCAAATCCTGCACCTGGGGTTAGGACACCTGAAGATACTCGCATTGAGAAGCCACCAGTATTGGAATAGTCGCCTGCCATTTCTGGCCCGCCAAGTAACTGGATAGTTAGTGTGTAGGGTGTTCCTTCAGCCCACGCGTAAGGCACGCCATCTACAATCAATGTAACTGTATCTGAAGGAGCGATTTGGTTATTTGTGTGGCATGTACAACCGCTCTTCGCAACATCAGTATCACCCTCTGCTCTATCACCTGAAATACCATCAGATTCTGCAATAGTCCCCCCTGCCAAAAGGAGTGCGGATAGCAACACAATCAGTGGTATACGGAAGTCGTTAATTTCCCCACCCATGCTACTCTCAACCAATGTTGTTTTGGCGGAATTGCAATGGTCTAATAATCGTTTGCTGATAGATACCACTTTGTCGGGTCGCAGTAGTCCGTTTTGAGTGGCAGATAGTTTTCACCACTTGACTAGGTGAATCACTCTTTAGAAGAGATGAAGAGGTAAGGCTGCGCCCCGTAATTGAGGGTTGTGAATGAGTAGTGGCGGATGGGCTAATATTTACAATCTAACAGACGAGCAAATCAACTCCCTTGACGACGCTGAAAAGAAGATGGAGATGCATGATTTAACCGGTGCCGAAGAAGTACTTCTAGCAATGCTTTCAGAAGACGGGGATTGCATCCCAGTTTTGAGTAATCTGGGAAATTTGTATGGTAAGTATTTTTCAGAGTTTGAGAAAGCCGTTGAATATTACGAAAAAGTGCTAGAACTTGAACCAGACAATGCTTGGGCTAGAGATGAGAGAAGGCGTTATCAGCGTTATTCTTCTTACTGAATACCTAGCATGAAAATTGAAGTTTGTGAGCGAAACATCAAACGCTTGCCTGCATAACGGAGTTATTGTGCACGATGGGAGTCTTTTGATTGCAGGCGTGGGCGGCCTTGGTTCGGAATGGGCTAAGAGGGCTCACTCTCGCTGTGCTGATGAATGTGATTTGCTTCTAGTAGATGCAGATGATTCATCGTTTGAAGATTCACGGCATGCACACTGTTTACCACTGGGTGAATCCTCAGATGCTGGCTGTGCGGCGCTACCTGAATTAGCCGCATCACACTTCATGAAAGCGACTGCAATAATGGATAAAATCCTTGAACCAGTTGAATTATTGATTCTGCTCACAGCACTAGGAGGTGGAGTTGGTTCTGGCGCTGCACCTGCGTTAGCGGCCCAAGCAGCTCGAAAAGGAGCACTTGTTATCACCATTGCAGCGATGCCGTTTGAAGAACATTTGACGAGGTGTGAAATTGCCCTACCTGCCTTTAACAGATTAGAGGATTCATCCGATGTGTGTGCCCAACTTTCCCTAGATCGATTGGCTTGGCAGGCGCGCAGTCGAGGTGTTGATTGGAGAACTCGCCCATCATGGGTTGAGGAGTTAGTTCAAGGCTTAGTCCTGACACTTGGGCAAGTGGGAATAATCAATCTTGACTTGATGGACCTTCGTTCCGTAGTTCAAAGAAAGGGAGGAGCAACCATGATAGTTGCTGAAGGAGAGGCAAATGACCCAGAGGGGCTTTTCCTCAAAGCTCTCTCGGCTCCTTTAGCAGGATTAGAGGTGATGGGGGCTAGTGGATGTCTTCTGCAACTTGAGGGTGGGAGACAAATGTCAATTTATCAGATGGAGCAAGTTGCGGATGCTTTTACCAGAGGGTTAACTGACGACGCACAAGTTATTCTTGGTGCAAGACATTCTGATGACTTAGATGGTAGGATGAGAGTAGTTGCCGTAGTAAGTGGACTCTAACTAGTCCATTAATTCAACAATATCATCTGATAACTCGAGGTCATCAAGGTCAATAACCAGTTCTTGGTTTTCATTCACATCTACTTCAGGTGCTTTCTCCGGTTCAACAGGCATATCTTCTGGTGATGGTGTTTCATCCACTTGCTCACCATCACTAACTTTTTGCTCGACAGTGGTGATTTCTGGTCCCATGGTTTGTGGTGGGTTTAAAATCCGATTTTTGTGATTTCTAAGTACCTTGGGATGAATCATAATTAGAGTAATTGCAGTAACTAAATGGCCAATTGCCATTGTTGTTGCTAGGTTCCCGCCCCCTATGGAATTACTAAGGTTGGTAATCATGGCTATACTTCCTGCATATCCAAATCCGAAGGCTAATCCCCAAAACAGCGCATTTTCAGAAGTGAATAGTTTTCCTCCACGACTAACATCTCGACTTGCTAAAGACCAAATGGCTAGAAGCACAGTGAGTATCATCAAAATAAATTCCTCAATTATCATAGTAATTGCAGATGGTTCATCAATAAGTCTCCTCCATGCACTCGCGATATGCCAGGTGACAAATATCTGAGAAATCATGCCCCACCTAGTAGCAAATCTAGCGCCACCTTTAGTGGAGGATACATCAATCAGGGTGTCTTGAATCCAATAAACCATTCCTACTTGAATTGCGATTGCAAGAATGATGAATCCGATCCACTTCAATTTCTCACTTGTTTCACCTTCAAAACCAGAGGTATAGCCATAGCCAATGAGTACTGCAACTGTTGCAACAGCTAATATTTGCCATGTAGAAACCCCCATTGCGCTACCTTCACGTGGTGTGTCATCGAGAACTTTTGTTCCGTTTGCCAACCACGATGCTGTCCCCGATTTGAAAGACAGTCCCTGGCCTATAGACCAAAGCAGGAAGAGCGAAGCAAGTGAAAGAGGTATCCATGAATCCCAGTTCCCATCACCTTTGATTAATTGTAATAATCCAAGACAAATAATGGTGCTTAGTAGTAATGGCAGACTCCACGCTCTTAATGAGCGGAGTAAGAGCGATTTGAACCAAGAATCCGAAGCAAGCCCTTCAACTCTAACCATACGGTGAGCAAAATCCCAACGCGTAGAAGTTGCAGTCAGAGCATAACCAAATGATAGTGAAATGAAACCGATTGCTGAATACACTTTTGCTGTATCAGGTCCTTGGGCAAGGGCATAGAGAATTGTTGAGAGAATTAGAAGAAGTAGGATGTGGGGTAAGGTCTTCAAATCAACTAGTGTGGCTAGTAATTGCCCCAAACCAAATTTTGGTTCTTCCAAAGGGGATATTCCTAGTTCGTCTTCGTCCACCGCATGGACAGAATCTACATCTTCGTCTATCCCTGCCATGGTATCTCCACGCGTCCACTCCTGTTAAGGGCGATGCACCTTAGGGGTGGCGTGGCCAAGTTACGAAAAGCGGCTCGCGGAAAGCATCGTTGGGTTGGCTTAACTGTTGATGAGTCTGTTACTAACAGGGAAGAATTGGAGAAAATAATTAATCAAAGCGATGTCCTCAGTGGTGGGTGTAAATTGTTTGATTTTATTGACGGCAAAGCAATAATTAAAATTCCTCTGGAATCCTATGATGATGCCAAATCTATTCTTAAAGAGGGATTTAATGGATTGATTTCCCAAACAACTTCGGGGAAAATCCGCTTAGTGCGCGAGAGAATGGGCATCAAAGTATCTCGTAAAAAAAGATAATATTTATCTTTTCAAGTCGCCTTTTTCTAATGTTTTCCAGCCCAACTATCTTCAACAGATAGTGCTTTATTTTTTAGAGGTATAATCTTGCGATAGACTTCAGATGGAGAACGAATCTCACCTTCAACAGTTAGTAATCTTGCGAGGGGAATGCCAAAATGTTCTTCGTTTTCAACTAATAAAGGTTGAATTACATCCCAGTCAGCATCAGTGAGATCAACAAATTCTCCACCATTCAGTTGCGAAGGTGAAAGCACATTTGAAGGATCACGAACATAAATCGCCCCTCCACTTGAGAGGCTGAACAGATTCCCGCCTGGGTAAGGTGTGTCCAAGTCAGAAATTTCCCCATTTCTTTCAAACCGTATGCCGTTGACTATCACGAAACCGCCTCCCTCTAATGGGTCTCCAGCCATAAATGATTCAGCTAGGTAGTCTAACGCAGTACCATTGATGACGAGTTTTGGACTACCAACTGAGTTAATCATTGGTCTACCAGCAGCATTTCCTTGGACAAATAATCTGCCACCTTTAGCGCCATATCCGTAACATTGCCCTACATCGCCATGAATAACCAACGTCCCACACTTGTGTATTTGAGCGACTTGGTCCTGAGCATTTCCGTGCATGTGGATTGTCATTCCATCGCTTCCACTTCCGAGATAATCTCCGACACTACCAAAGACATCAATCTTCACATCAGA
>CAUZNH010000020.1:0-9131 GCA_963581345.1 Candidatus Thalassarchaeaceae archaeon
TGTTGGTGTCATCCCACCATTTTCCATCTCCATCATCATCATGCCAGCGCATCAACTTAATGTATACGCGGTTTTCTTCGTACATGTCGTTATTGCCATCAAACCCAGCACCTGGTAAAGTAACCCGTGCTCTTATCAGTGAAGTCCCATTTGGTAATGAGAGGTTCGCATCTCCTTTTATGTGGACTGGAATCAAAATATCCGGCCTATCCGCCTGATAACCATCCCATCCTAAAGTGGTTGAAGAATTCCACACTTGCGTATAGTGGGCTGTAGGCTCAAGAGAAGCGCCGTCCCAAGATATATTGACGGGAGTTCCGCCTGTTCCGTTTACTGTAAAGTTCGCCCATGAGGATTGACCAGGGAATAGGATATTCGTGTTTGCATCCCTGTGAACCCCATGATTTGAACCAGCCATCCACGAGGCAGGCGTCACCCATGCCGAACCATTTGCACCTTGGATAACTGCTACTGCTCTGCTGATATTTGCAAATCCACCACCTTGTACTAATGGGTCGTAACCACGGTCATCAGCTGTTGACATCAACAAGTCACGAACTGTTTGCGAATCTGGATACACTCCATATTCCTGCATCCATGCATCGTAAATCAATGCAACTAATCCTGCTGCGATGGGAGTTGCAAGTGAAGTACCACCCCAAGTTCTGTAAGCAGAATTTGCATTTGTAACATCGTTCAGGCCCCTATTCCCAGTAGCCGACCATCCAACTGTTACGATGTCAGGGTCTAGGCGACTTGCAGAATTTGGTCCTCGATTTGACCAGGGAGCAGCATCCCCCCAAGTCCCACCATGAGATTGGCCTGCTTGTGAAGAAAACGCACCAACAGAAATGATTCCATGTGAACCACCTGGAGAAGCAGCAGTACCGTAACCATGGCCACCATTACCCATCGCAACAAGGAATGTTGTGTTCTTGGAGTGCACCCTTGTTAACCAATCTAAGTACAGTGACATTTGGTCAGTACCGTCATTATGAACATTTGACCAGCCAAATGAGAACGAACCAATCTGGGCTTCGTCTCCGCTATCTGTCACACCATCATAGCCTTCGGCTAGGAATCTCCATGCATCAAGGAAAGAACCGCCTGCATAAAAATCAGCAACTGAAATCAATTCTGAATTCGGTGCCATCCCCAAGACCTTCCCATTTGCGATTTCCCCTTGTGCAGCAACTGCTGATGCACAGAGTGTACCATGATTCCCACCAGGATCGTTGACATCATCAATCATGAATAGTGTCAAATTTCCGGACCCTGCAATACGGTTCTGAAATCCGGCTCTTGCGGCATAAGTAGCCCCGTAAGGAACTCCATTAACACCATCGCTAACCCAATACAAAAGTCCACCAGATTGGTCCCATAACCCATCGCTATCAGTATCTATACCAGAGGTTTCACTACCTCTACGCATTGGTTTTTCTTCACTGAAATCACCATCTCTGTCAAAGTCAACATATACAGTTTCATAAACTCCAGCAGTAAAATCATCAACAACCAAAATATTGACTTCTCCTCCAGCTCTTACAATTAATTGAGAATCGGGATGAAGTCCATAATGATAAATCCCAGAAAGTGAAGGAAGTAAGCCTAAAACATCGAATCCAGTTGAATCAAGCACCGAATTGTTGTTTGAGTCATTATCTAGATTTGTGGTGTCCGAATAATATGAACCACGATTCAACGGATATGAATCACCATCTTTCAGCCAAATATCAACACTCCGAGGGTCCCACATTATTGGCCAGCCATCATAGGGGTTGTTAGGGTCATTAACCCTAGCCTGAGTCCCATTCAAATCGGGATGAGCAAAGTCAATCCCTGAGTCGACGACTGCAACCTTTACCCCTGACCCATTAACACCCATTGCCCATGAGTCGGTTGCGCCGTGCAACTCACCTGTACGTACGGAGAAAGGTTCCCCTAGGTCGGTTGAGAATGGTTCTGGAGAACCTGGATTTTCAAAAATAGACATTACACCATTGATTCCTAGTATCTTCGGAACAACATTAGCAGGTAGGAGGAGTTTGCGATGCTCAAGTATTCCTGATGAAGGAGTAGTTTCAACTAATAATTCCCCTTTCAAGGGTTGGGATTGCTTTACGTCATACCCATAGGATTTTTGCCATATATCAAGTGAGAATAAATCCCGAGTAATCACGAAGACTTCAACTTGTTCTTCCCCACGTAACCACCAATCTGAAGCTGGTGGCCAAATCTGTGCTTCATTTGAATTTGAATAAATATTGCCTGAATTATCAAGTTGTACTTTGTCGTCTGATTGAACAGAAATGGCTTCAATTGGTTCGAAATCTATGGCAACTGACCATGGCATTAGAAGCATGATAAAGAGAATGAAAACAGACCTCAAGACCGAAGGTCGACTAACCATAAGGAACCGGATTCCTACCGAGCCCTTGAAGGGCTCGCACAGATGATTAGTAGTTGTAATTACATTCTCTAAGCGTCAAGGTCAAAACCAAGTGGCTTTTGGCCGAGTCCACTAGTTCCGTAGTGTAGTGGTCCATCATCTCTGGTTTTGGTCCAGGGGACGCAGGTTCGACTCCTGCCGGGACTACCAATTATTCTATTCTGCGATGTGAAAACTAACCTTCTAAATAACATCTATGGACTCTAAATATATTGAAAATGCAATAGCACCACTGTCCAACATAGTACTCAAAGATGCTCGTGCCGGGATTTGAACCCGGGTCGACGGATCGAGAACCCGTCATGATGGGCCGAACTACACCACACAAGCCAAGCAACCCGCCGACTAACCATCGGTATATCAACAAACAGGGTGGCTATAATTTTCAGATTTACTTTCACTTTCACTTACCGATGGCTTGCATACTCACATTTCACTTTCACTTTCAGTTTACACTCCCCATCGTTGGTTCATATACCGCCCCTCTCTGGTTCTGTCCATGCAAACAGGCATAACGAACAGAGAAATGATATTGGCAGAAGTGGTTATTGAAACGCCCTTCCGAAGCCTAAGAATGAGTAGTAAGGGGAATGATACCATACAAGATGTAAGTCATAGATTAGTACGTCTGGCGACATCAAGTGGAAGATTGGCTACATCAATTACAGATACTGATGATTTCAACAAAAATAGTAGGCCAGGTTGGAGGACTCTTCGTCTAAGAGCAAAAGCAACATCAAACGTTGAGGTGATAGCTTGAGTCGAACGAAAAGATTGAGACAAGCAGTTGCAGAATACTTAGCAGAACATGGCAGTTCCAACACTGTTGATATCTTTGACCACCTCAATGATAGATTCTCTTGGGGGGCGACAATGAACCAAGTGGGAAATATTCTTGCTAAAGACCTTAGATTTCAGAAAGTAGGTCACGTAAGGGATTTCTTTCGTGGTGGACGATACACTGTATGTGTATGGGACCTATCTTCAGTTAATAACGAGAGATTAACGGCGCAGGCATGAAGTGCCAAGAGCGCCTCACACTTGATGAATGACAGGCCGCGACTGGTGGACCCTCGCAAGAGGGGCCAATGTGATAATGGGTATTCTCACAGTACCTCTTGGTGCACTAATTGTTGGTGCTGCAAGCCAAAATAACATCGCAATCCCACTATTGCTTCACACATTGAGTGTCGCTTTTTTCATGGCAGGATGGAATGCACTAAATGATTTATTAGATATCAACGCTGATCGTATTAATCACCCCACAAGACCACTAGCATCTGGTGCTATTTCAGAAGAAGCTGCCAAGAAATTCTCATTGGTTTGCTTTTCTCTTTCAACGATAATGTTAGTAGGAATTGTATTCCATACAGAGCGAACAATAGGCCATCTAGAATGGTTAGATTCAGTAGCAATATGGGGGATTGCATTAATTTTAATGTCAGCATACGAATTTGATGGAATACCATTCAAACCTTGCTTGAAAAAGACTGGCTTATTTGGCAACCTTTCGGTCTCTGGACTCATCGCTGTAGTGATAGTATTCGGCGCTGCTGCAGTGGGTCATGGAACTGAACTATTCCCATGGACTGTGGCAATCTGTGCTATGATGATAGGAACTGCAAGAGAAATTATCAAAGATGTAGAGGATATGGAAGGTGACTCTGAGCGCCATACTCTACCAATGAAAATCGGTTCTGAAAAAGCAAGAAAGGTAGCTTGGATTTGCACATTATTAGCATTCATCAGTATGGGCATGCCTTTTGCTTTAGACCTGCTACCACTTGCTTACATTGTATTTTTAACACCTGCCTTATTTTACCTAACAATGGTCAAAGTACCAATAGTAAATGGTGAAGATACCAAGGCTTCAAAATTCCTAAAGCGTGCCCTTCTATATGGACTTCTAGGATTCACAACAACTGGACTTATTCCAATTCTATTTTGAATACAATTTCCCCTAACTAGAAAGGTGAAGTTAGTATTCCATCAATTCAGCATAAGTCAACCATGCTTCATTATCAATTAAGTAAGTTAGTATTGACATTTGCGCCCACATACGATTCTCAGCTTGGTCAAAAACCACTGAGTTATCACTATCAATTACAGAATCAGTTACTTCCTCGCCACGGTGTGCAGGTAAGCAATGCATGAAAATATAGTCATCTTTAGCATGACTAACCAATTTATCATTGATTTGGAATCCTTCAAACGCATTTACCTTGTCAACTAGGTCTTCTTCACCCATCGAGATGAACACATCGGTGTAAATGACATCAGCATTTGTAACTGCTTCAACAGGATCATTTGTTTCTGATAATGTTGCTCCGCTTTTCTCCGCCAATTTCTGAGCACGCTCAACAATATCTGCATCTGGCTCATACCCTTTTGGCACAGCCCAACAAACATCACAACCCATAATTGCGCCAGCTAACATTAGGTCATGTAATACATTATTACCATCACCCACCCAAGCAATCTTTACTTTAGATAAGTCATCTTTTTGTTCCATTATTGTCATTAAATCGGCAGCCGCTTGGCATGGGTGATTTTTATATGAAAGTGCATTAATTACCGGAACAGATGATTTGTCCGCTAATTCAACAACATCTGAGTGGTCGTAACAACGATAAGTTATCGCGCCAAGATAACGTGAGAGTACCATTGCGGTATCACCGATGGTCTCAGATTTACCCAATTGAATATCTGCTTTTAACAGTGTTAACGGATACCCACCCAACTTGTTAATCCCGACCTCAAATGATACTCTAGTTCGAGTACTTGGTTTTTCGTAAATTGAACCAATAGATATCCCATCTAATGGTGTAAAAGAAGGAGCAACTTCTTCATCGCCTTTGAAAGTGATTGCCCATTCCAAAATTGAGGATAAATCTTCGGCAATATCATCAATAGCAAGTAAATTAGTCATTCCAGCCATCCCTTTCAAACCCAATATCCTCTGCAAATCCGTCTTTTGTATCAGCCATGCCACCGAATAGGTTCTGAGCGAAGGAAAGTATGTCTGCTAAACCATCTTCTTCTTCGCTCGAAAGTGGAATTAAACCAGGTTGTACCTGACTATGTTGCATCATTCGTAACTGACCTATTGCAAATTCCGTCCGTTGACCGCCGGCTTCTTCGTACAATGCTGCTTCAAGAGTATCGAGTCTGTCGCCCCACTCAAGAATTCTCTCTAAATCATCAGGTTCAAGAAGATCTGATTTTGAAAGGAAATTTGCAGTTGGTAAACCAAGTCTAAAGTGTACAATATTTGAAAGAAGCATTTGTGACACAAAACCAGAAGCAGATTGTGAAAGCATTGGATCAAAAAGGAATATCAGGGCAGCTCTTCCCTGGCCTAATACTTCAACAAAATGACTAGATGCCTCGCGGAATGCAAATAATTCAACCTGGCCAGGAGTATCTATTACAATTAAATCGCCAGATAACCCTTCTAATTCATCTTGAATTTCATACGCCCTCGCTGCTACTAAATCTGCTGCAAGAATTTGTGCACCGTTGGGCCCAAGGTCATATTCATCCATTACATCAGAGAGAGAAATAATATCTCGAACGTCGAATTCAGGGTCATAATGGACTCTTTCAGCACCCGGATCTAGGTTAATTGTTAGAGCATCTACTTCTAGAAATCTTGCCCATCTCTGAAACGCAGTGACTAGCGTACTCTTGCCAGCTCCAGCAGTTCCAACAATAAAAAGTACTGGGGGTGCGGTTGTATCTCCGGTTGCCATCGGAGTGAACCCCCTCGCTCACAGTTTTTCAAGGATTCGTATTCAATATTATACAACACACCCATCGAAAATCCCTCAGCCATCACTTGACAACGGTTATAGAAGGGTACTCGTTGGCAAGGCTTACCCATAATATGGAGATTGTTAAAATGAGTGAAGAAGATAGTAACAACCCACCGCCGCCACCTGCACCGCCTGGTATGGATGCGCCTCCGCCTCCGCCACCTGCACCGCCTGGTATGGATGCGCCTCCGCCTCCACCACCTGCACCGCTTGGTATGGATGCGCCTCCGCCTCCTGCACCGCTTGGTATGGATGCGCCTCCGCCACCTGCACCGCTTGGTATGGATGCGCCTCCGCCTCCTGCACCGCCTGGTATGGATGCGCCTCCGCCTCCTGCACCGCCTGGTATGGATGCGCCCCCACCACCTCCACCTAACCTAGAAATGCCGGATGAAACTAACTCTGATGATTTATCATCTTCAGCTGATCTACTAGGTGATATCCCCCTAGAATCAGATGGTGGTGATGATGATGGAGCAGATGCGCTTCTCGACTCAGCAACTGCGAGCTTGGATCTACTTGAAATTTCTTCAGACGAAGAATCAAGTGAAGAGGAAGCAACTGAAGAAACACCTTCTATTGACTTATTAATGACTCCTGACTCACTAGGTGAAGATTCTGAAGCAATGGAAGGGTCAGAAGATGCTGAAGAAGCAGAAGATGCTGAAGAAGCAGAAGAAGAGGAAGAGTCAATCCATACAGGGGCGGAACTCCGAACCCTAGATGCCGTTGACCAAATCCCTGGTGACAAACTAGAAGGTTCACTTCACGAAGTAGAATCCTCTACTCAAACTGTTGATGGAGACGTTGTAGACCAAAACGTAACTGGCTTACTAACAATTAACAATCCAAGTGATAAAGATAGACTTTGGGATATTGACATATTCTTGAATAAACTTGAAGCGACTGATGTAGATGATGGACACATGCCATTACAAGAATTAGAAGCAGGTAACGACCATACTATGGATTACTCCGTATCTGGCCCAGTGATGCTAAGTGTGCGAGAACGTTTTGACACCAAACCTGACCGTAATCAAGAAATGAGTACATCGGCTGTTTGTACAGATGTTGCGCAAGAGATAACACTTGAACTTGAGGTTGAAAATGTTGGTCCTGTAGACCTTAACGATGTAGTAGTTACGAGGAAAACCCCATCACAGATGACTATCACTAGTGAAGGGGAAAACTATAGTGTCTCAAAGAATAATCTCACATGGAATGTAGGGACATTATCCCCCGGAGGAAAAAGGAACTTACCTCTGAATGCAGACTTAGTTACTGATGTAATAGACGAAGTCTCTGCGGGAAAGACCAGTGCAACTTACAATGCTGATGCAACACTATCAGGTATGTCAATAATTGAATTGGATGCATTCTGTAGAGGATTCAGTTACATGGATGTTGATGAAGACGAGCGCCCAGACAACTGGCGCTGTCAAGCGGTTTTTGAGAACCGATCATCGTTCGCGGTTGATTTGGTTAAATTACAGGTAAAGCAAGCTGGTTCTAGCAACCTGCTTTTTGATATCACAGACGTTGAGAAGGATGTTCATCCAGATGGGCGTTGGGAAAGCGAAATCGTGATTGTCCCAGCAACTGAAGAACCTAACTTCAATCAGGAACTTGGTTTTACTGTAATTCCACGCGTTACCCATTCAACAGAAGGGTCAATTGACTTGGAAGAATATGTAATCAAAGTGCTTGAGGCTGATGTCAGTAAAACTTACTCTACAGAAATCCTCAGAACATACCGAGAAGCAAATGTTACTGCTGAGATTTCAATCAAGAACACAGGTTCAGCAACAATCAACCTAATGCGCCTAACCGACGATGTTCCAGGAATTTTCAACAGCCCTGATACTGAACAAGTTGCATGTACAATTGATGGTAACGAACTGGTCAGTGACCAATTCCGAATTGAAGTGAAAGAAGGTGTAACTTTGGAAGAAACCTCGTTGAGCCCCGATGGCCCAGGCCACACAATGTTACTAACCATAGGGACAAAAGGACCAATTGGGCTTGAACCAGGTCAAGAAATGACAATTTCTTACCCACTTGTTGCTCCAGATCCAACCCCAGATAACGACATGGTTGCTGCGCCATTGAGGTCAGACTTCAGTGCAGAACGCTACGGACCAGTTGCAACTCGATTGCTGGATGAGATTCCATCAATTAGAATTATTCACAAGCGAAGAAAGTTCAGCACCGGTAAGGAAGTATTCCCTGCAGGAGGCGCAGGAAGATATGAGGTACTAATTATGTTCCAAAACCGATCTGACTCAGCGCTACAAGATTTGATGATTCACGATATCGTACCTAGTGACTTTGAAATCAAAGGATACACTATACGCAGTGACTCAGGTGTAAAAGAAGCTGAAATGGAAAAAGCTGACGATGAGAATGGAATCAAAGTTAGTTGGCATATCCCTGTTATTGAAAAGGACGAAAGAATTGAGGTTATTTACGAACTTGTAGGCGATGCAGGAGCAGAATACAAAGTAAGTGATGCTCAAGAATTCCATGGAGCAACTTTCGGAGATGAATTGGATGTTGATCTACCTCCTGCTGAACCAGAAAAAGAAGTTGAAGAAGATACTGAGGAAGAAGAATCCGTTGAGGAGGACATTGATGAGGTTGAAGAAGATACTGAGGAAGAAGAATCCGTTGAGGAGGACACTGATGAGGTTGAAGATGAAACATCATCTGAAGAATCTGAAGGTGAGGATGAATCAGATGGAGAAGAATCTGAAGACGAAAATGATGGTGAGGCTGAAGATGAGGCTGAATCAGATGACGATTCGAACGATGATTCAGAAGACGGGGATGATGCAACAATGGATGCAGCACTCGCCCAAATCACTGGC
>CAUZNH010000021.1:0-9110 GCA_963581345.1 Candidatus Thalassarchaeaceae archaeon
ATCGTTACCGGACCTATAGATGAAACAGGAATCTCCATCGCATCTGTAGCTGCACCGTATGCTATCCATGTAGATAATGTAGGCCAAACAGATTGCCCTGATGATTACGATGCCGCAACGATGTATGATGTGGAATCTAGTGTTCATCGTTGTACCGTAGGTGTTGGATTTGGTTATGTTCACTTTGACGCGCCAGCCAATGCGGGGGATAAAGAGACCAGCGAATTTGCTTACATTGATATTGGGATTCATCCTGTTGAAACGAATGTAGTTCTACCTTCTGTTATTGATTTGGTGTTGAGGAATGACGATGTACTAACAACATCATTTGGAGTAACAGGAGAGGGTGGATTAGACACGGTTGAGTACTTCGCTGATGAGAGAGCAGACCTACATTTACACTTCCACGAAAACCGTTCTAACCACGTTTCTGCACCCGGTGAACCTTATGGGAATATCACGGATTCACAAGGTTGGCTCAGGGGAATGCCTTCTGGAGAACTTCCCTCAGATGAGGTATCAAAAATTTTCCGTATGCTTGGTAGCGAATCCTCTCCAGAATTACCTGGACAAATGCCAGAAAGAGTTTCGATGATACTTGCAATCAAGAATTTCAGTAAAGACACAACTCCGAATAATGCTGATTCCACTTTACCAGTTGACCCGACTGACCCACCAAATACACTGGTGGTGTTATTTGCAACTCAATCGGTTACTGAAATTGATTATTCTTCTTGGTTTCAACGAGAAGGTGCAATTGATGACCACCGCCGATTACGTATTCATGCCACAGATTTACCTACTGGATTAGTTCTGCAAGGTAGTTTCCAACTAGGGGCTGGTGAAGCAACTGAATCGGCAATTGGTAACGCACAATCAGACCCGATTTCAGCGCTATTAGATGCAACAATCCTCAATATTGTTGATGTATTCATTGATATTGGTAATATTGTAAACAGTATTCCAGAAGCAATTGTGAACATTGTTGGTGGAGATGGGGACGGGACTGGGACAGGCGGTGAAATCTATCTTGACTTCTACACTTCAATTGCTGCAGACCGACAACTGATGAGTCTTGGAATGGCGCACATAGAGTTGGGCTCTAGTATGCAGCCAACTACAGATGGCCCCCATGTTATCATGGCAAAAGACCTCGGATTAGGTCTGGTAAACGGTAGGCAGGGAATGGTTGAGCCATTGGTGCCTGTCGCTGTGAGTATCCAACTTGATGGACTAAAGTCACTCCACATTGTTGATGATGCATTAGCAGAACAACAACTCGTTTCACTTAGATCTCAAGGCGATAACCCATTACGATTCATCTACATGGAACACGAAACAGGGTCGACGAATTCTGAAAATTACCAGTCAGTCTATGTTTCGAATCAACCTGCAAGTTTGGACTTATTAGTTAGCGAAGGAAATCTTACATGGATAAGTGATAGAGGAATAGATGAGATTCTCTATAGTGGACTCGCAGGTGCGCAAAGACAAGTTGTTCTCATCGAGCAGTTTCCTCAAAATTTCAGTATGGGGGTGGGTTCAACAGTTGATTGGGCAGGAGATACCCCAATTGGAGGTATTACAATTCAGATGGGTAATGCAACTGACTTGCGAACAATGGACGGGGATCACTTCCAATTCTGGCAAAACATTGACACCAGCGAAGCATCACTTTCAGCACACATTAGTGGGATATCAGAAATATCCTATTCGGAGCCGGTATTAGAGGGAAGTTCTGGTAGAGATGGAATGCCAACAGCAACTATAGTTACTGAAGGCGGAAATGATTTGGCAATAATGCTCAGGGACGAAACCGATTGGGACCAACCTACATTGGGTATTAATGGTGAAATGTTACTCAGTCCTTTACCAGCCCGTTTGGAAATTGCAATCCCGCCATCAGATGGTGAGAATCAGATTACAATGCCAACTTTCTCAACTGAAAACGGTCTTGGGGGAGTAGGATTCTTCCTTGCAGGCTTTTCAGATGTTGGCCGCGGAGTCAATGATATTCTCAGCGGTTTTGCAACTAGCATCACAGGTAATGGTTCAGGTAGCGAAGATTTCTCTGTAGGAATTAATCTAGAAACTGCTTCGCCATTTGATTTAATTATTGATATTCGTCAAGGAAATATGCCATTAGAACAGCCTGATTGGGTTCATGGTATGGCAATGAGAGCTGGACAGTATGAGAACAGTACAGCATTCCATTTACTCGCTTGGTTACCCGACCTCCCTCCTCAAACCAATATTTTCGTAGATTACACCAACATGAGTGTACGTGACAAGTATCATGTTGAAATTGATCTTTCAGGGTGGGTGCCCACTCGGGAAGAGTTCATTATTGATGTGAAAGGATTTGAGGGCCAAGACTTCGCTCTCACAATGTTTGGATTTGAGATAGGGCAACAGACCTCTCTAAAAGTCGAGATGGATTTGGAGCGAATTAATGATCTAGTTATTCCTGAAATTCAGTTGACATCTCGATATGAAATGTCACATAAACTGGATTTTGTTCACGCGATGTTACTTGACCGAGTTGGGGCTACTAGGTCAGAGGTTTTACTCAACGAAATCCCTCGCTCGGTTGATTTTAATGCGGCACTTGGTCAGAAAGTTCATCTCTCAATGACAGTACCTGAGGAAGAACAAATCAACGAACGAAGTGTTGAGTCAATAATGATGCAACAGCAAGTTTACTCTGAAGGGGAGTGGTGGCCTCTTACGCTATTTATTCACGAAGTACCAGGTACAATGACTCTTGATGTTAGACCTTCTTTCAATTTTGATATCACCCAAGATACTAGTTTCCAAGGTATGCCAACTCTAGATTATTCATCCTCAGGTAAAGGTATGGATTTGTTCATGACTGCCGCTGGCAGAGCAATAAACAGTAGGGGAGATATGTTGTTGCTAGCCGAAAACATGCCTAGTCATGTATCAATTGCACCGACTGAAACTTTTGGCCTGTCAGTGTCAACATCTGAGGGTGGAATCGGGCGCATTTATGTCAAACAAACAAATGTTCCTGCATCACCAGGAGTTTACATTCAACAGGTTGAAGCCATTGGCGAAAATTTGCAGAGTGCAACGGTTGAAGCATATTGGATTGGAGGCACATATCCTATCATTAAGGTGAGTGATGTCAGAGGTGGTAGAATAGCCGCTACTGCGCGGGTTCAAGCAGACCTCGGCGGCCAAACTTTTGACGTTAGAGCCGTTCTCATTGATGCCCAAACAACTAGTTTCATTCCATCAGCCTCAACAATGAGTATTAATGGTTTGACTAGTGATTTATCGCTACTAAACGCAGTCCCGGGTTTTGACAGTTCGTCAACACATTGGCTATTTCCAGAGCCACTTTCAACTGCTGCAGCTACGCTGCTGTTTACGATTTTCTGAGGTGTAAAAAATGGCTAAAGAACAACCAGAAGGCGCCTTCAATTTGGTTGGAGATGCTGACAACCCTACCCTTGAAGAAGCAGAGTTGAACGAAAGCGAAGAACTAGTTGAGGTTGCAGGAAAAACTTTCTCAAAAGATGAGGTTGAATTAGCCCATGAAGCCCTAGAAAAAGTGAGGGAAGTTGGTGAGAGAGTTAGCCAAGTGATAACCCCACTTAATGTGGTGCTGGCATCAATTTTCATGGCATTTTTAATTTTCACGACATTTGCAGTTGTGTTTTGGGTCATTCCCCGCGATGCAGTTTCTGTTGACTCTGTTTACATGCAGAGTGGCCCAGGTCATGTGGTGATGGTTGAGTTGCATAATTATGGTACAAAACCGATTACCGATGTGACCCTTGAAGTTACATTTACTGATGAAGATGGTGAAGTCTTGAATTCAACTAGATTTTATCGGGCTGAAATTGCAGCCCATACTTCAATTGCTGGTGATGACCTTGAGTTGGTAATTAGTGGAGCAACTGTATGGGCGAATTATGAAATTGTGATTGAATTAGAGTATTCATACTACGATGCTTCGGATTTGAAAGAATCTTGGAGCCATGAAGTTGGTGATTGGTCTAGTGAGTTTTTCACAGATAAAACTGAGCGACATTGGCTGTAATGCAAGAACAACCCACTGAACCCTAACTGATATAGAGGCTCGGTTGTCCCCTCTAAAGGAGGGGACATGATGTCAAACCGCTATCCTGCATTATTGATGCTGATATTGCTTCTTTTGATGCCAATGGCCTCACTTCTGCCTAGTAAGGCTGAATCTGGAGATTTCAACAGCAATGAATTGGGTACAATTGAATATATTTTGATTGAACCTGATCCAAACAGTATCCGCGGATTGAATAATTCAATTTTGACTGAAGGAATTGAACAGATACGCATAACTGAAGCCTCAACGAGAATCGGTATCTATGATTCGAATGGTTTGAGATTGAATCAAGTAATCCCCCCTTCTCTAGCAATATCTCGATTTGATATGGCTATGGTCTTAGTAGATGGGGAGGTTGGTTTGTGGGCTGCCCAAGAAGATATATTATCAGTCAAAGGGGCAGAAATCCGCGCTTATATTCCTCCTTCTGGATTTTTAATTCAAGGTGATTCAACTGCTCTTCAAGCAGTAAAATCCCTTCCTTCGGTAGTAGCAATGCATCCAGTACCGTTAGCAATGTTTGTCTCAGATGATTTGCTAGATAATTCAATCAATGGAAGCGAATATATTCGCATTGAAGGTTGGCGCTCAAATATAGATGGTTCACTTCTTGATGGCATTGAACTTGCTGAGTGGAAGTGGAGTGTTAGTGAGGTGGCTGAATCAGAAATGATTGTTGAATCAAATCTTGATATTGGTCGCTACGAAGGCTGGGTAAATGCAATCGACATACCAGTAATAGCTGCAAATCCGGCAATATCCTGGTTAAGAATCCCACCCGTTTTTGAATTGCATAATTCTGAAGCAAAAAGTCACATGAAAGTGTCATCAGTTGTTTCTGCGTTTGGAACAACTCTCAATGGGAGTGGTCAAATTATTGCAGTTGCAGATTCTGGGCTTGACCAAGACCATGGTGATATGAATGGTAGAATTAACGCGGTAGTTTCGGTTGTAAGTGGCGATTCCTCAACCGAAGATACACATTCGGGTCATGGTACTCACGTTTCTTGCACAGTTCTTGGTGATGGGAACAGAGGAGGGTATTCAGGAGTTGCTCCCGAGGCTAACCTCTATTTCCAAGCAATGGAAAGAGATAGTGATGGGCAATTCTACTCACCTAGTATGAATTATCTACTAAATGCGGCGTACAATAGTGGCGCAAATATACACACTAATTCATGGGGTTCTCAAAATAATTTTGGTAAATACACAACCGACAGTGCTGATGTTGATGATCGAACCAACCATTACGACCAATATTGGTCCTATGATGGGATGGCGGTGTTGTTTTCAGCAGGTAATGATGGTAATGGGGTCGGTACGATAACTCCACCTGCAACCGCAAAAAATCAGATTGCAGTAGGTAATCATCACAACCGAGGTGGCGGCGCTCCTGACACATTGGCAAGTAGTAGTAGCCGTGGCCCAACTGAAGATGGCCGCATTAAGCCAGATGTGACAGCACCCGGCGCGTGGGTGCGTTCATGTCGCTCTCAAGATGCAACTGATATTGCTGGCTCAAGTTGGCAGAGTCAATGGTATTTGGAATATTCAGGGACATCAATGGCTGCTCCAAATGCAGCAGGGGCATCAGCCCTCATTCGTGAGTATCTGATGGAAGTTGCACTACGACCCGAACCTCAGGGCGCTTTGGTGAAGTCATTACTTATTCTAGGCGCAGAGGATATGGGTACCCGAAATATTCCAAATAATGACGAAGGTTGGGGGCGGGTCAATTTGCAACGCTCATTAGCAGCCATTGGTGATACTGGAGTTTGGGTTGATGACCGTAATTTTTTGCGAAGTGGCAACAGCCGAGATTACTCATTTAACCTCACACATGGTTGGCAACAACTGAAAATAGTTCTTTCATGGTCTGATTATCGTGGTAGCACTTGGGCTACTGACCAGTTGCAGAATGATTTGGATTTGCTAGTCACCGCACCAGATGGGACAACAACATATCTTGGGAATGTCTTTGAAAATGGGCGCTCAATATCTGGTGGGACTGCTGACGATGTCAACAATGTTGAGGTGGTTTTGATTGACCAAGCCCAGAAGGGCGTTTGGACAGTAAGAGTCTCAGATGTTCGTCACGGTGGGCAAAAATCTGAGCAGACCTACGCTTTAGCAATCCGTGGTGCTGGTGTTGACGATTTGTCACCCGATGCAGCGTTTGTAGCCCAGTCATTTTCACTCTCTGACCCAATTCCACAAGTCAATGAAGAGGTGACTTTCTCTATTCAAGTTTCCAATATGGGAAGCCGTGTGATGGATGATTTACAGGTGCGTGCAAACGCAGGTGGTCAGATGTTGAGCACCCAAACCATTGGTCTTGGGCCCGGTGAAGTGAAGGGTTTGAATTGGCAATGGACTCCAGTTTCTAATGGAGATAACGACATCATCATTGAAGTAGACCCAACAGATGCTTTCGATGAACTGGATGAGGGAAATAATGTATATCTCGTGACTATAGGTGTTACTGAGCCAGGGGTTCGCATTACTGCTCAAAGCGTGATTGAAAGAGTTAGAGATTCTACAAGCAGTACAGCTCAATGGAACCTAACTATCAGAAATACAGCATTGATACCAACCAATGCTACAATTTCTGTTGAAAAGCCAATTCGTCAAAGTGATGGCCAGCAATTCAACAGTTGGTTCCAATCATTTTCCCAAACAACGTTCTCTCTCAACGGTTCACAATCAGTGGATGTTGGGCTTACGATGGTACATCCATCTCCACCCGAGCCGGGAATTTACCAATTTATGGTGACTGGAAGAGATGTTGATAACGGCATTGATTATCCAATTACACTGACATTAGATGTTCCGATTTTGCCCGGATTTAGATTTGATAATCTTAACCAAATGGCAGTGTCTCCGGTTGAAAATACTTCATTTGATGTGACGATGTATAACGAAGGAAATGGTCCTCAAGGCTGGGATTTGACTCTAGATGCCCCCTTTGGTTGGCATCTTGGTTTTGATTCACTTGGTTCAATTGCTGGCTCACCATCAGCGTCATCTGGTTACCTCGCAACAGCGAGCACTCAGATTACGAGCGTAACTCTAGTCCCACCGTCAGATCAAATGGTCTCTGCTGGTACTCTTCTAAGTGGTTCTTTAACAGCAGTTTCACAACTTGATGACAGTTTGACATGGGCCCTTGATTTTGACTTCGTGGTGGCTGGCTACCGAAATGCAAGTTTACTGAACGAGTCAAGTTTTGGGAGTTTACGACCAGATAGCCAATTAAACCTTAGATTCACAGTAATGAATGAAGGGAATATTGAACTCACACTAAGTCCAACGGTTGAATTGCCCGGTGGTTGGGCGGTTTCTAATCAACTACCAACCATGACCTTACAACCGACAGAAACAAAATCCCTTGTCATCGGTTTGCAAGGAAACGGAGTAGCCGCGGCAGGCCCTATTGAATTGGTAATGTTCGATAGTTCGGGATTCCGGATTGAATGGGATGGCTATTTGGATGTTCAATCAGTACCTCAGCCAAGTATCAATTTTGATGAGATAATTTTAGCAGATGGTTCTAGGTCTTCCAGTATATTTGGCCTGGGAGACCACGCTGTAGGTATGCCTGGTTTCAGGTTGGTTTGGCTAGTGACAAATAGTGGAGCCCAACCTTGGACCCCAATAACTCAATTGTTACTTCCATCAAGTGCATGGACTGGAATGTGTGATCCAATACCTGAAGTTGCACCAAGTAGTGGTGAACGTGTTGAATGTCTAATTGTGATGCCACCTAGTACTGATGCCGGAAGTGAACCGGCGGTGACGATGCAATTAACAATAGACGATATCCAAATATCAGATACTGTAACTCTGAAAACTGCAACCACGAAGAATGTAATGTGGGAAAATTACGTTGAGCCAGAAACTATTGTGGAAGGGGCGAAAACGGCTTTTTCCATCGACGTTGTCAACGATGGTAATGCCCTCCTCTCTCATCGGATTGGAGTTACTGGTCCAGATGGTTGGGAGGTCACTATAGGGAACAGTGACATGGTTGAATTATCTGCAGGCGAGGCTCGTACTTTAACAATTGAAGTTATGGCAAATAAACCGGGTCTTGGAACCGTAGTTGTCTCTCTTCTTTCTGCAGATGATGTTTCAGGTTCTTCGTATAGCGTTGATTTAAATGTGACAGATGACCCAAATCGGGAAGTCAGTTCAGGCGGCTCAATGGTTCCTATTATTGGGGCTGTGATATTGTTGCTGTTGATTTGTGCAGGTGGATTTGTCCTTGTTTCAATGCGTAAACAAGAAACATCTTCGAACCTCAAATTAGGAAAGAATACAGGAAATTTACCCAAACCACCTACTAATTCAGGAGCAGTGAGTTTACCGCCACCGCTAAATGGTGGTTCGAAACATCCTCCACCTATGATTAATGGAGAATTACCGCCACCCCCAAGCGGCTCATCTATGGCACCTACAGATTCACAGGTAGAATATATTGCTGCATCTGGCGACTCCATGACACAAAGTGGAGTTGGTACTTTCCCATTACCTCCACCACCTCAATCACAACCCGTGCAAGCACCTCCAGCGGATGCGTTTGAAAAGCCAGATGACAAGGCCATAGTGGAGCCGGAAACTGAAGGAGATACGATAGAAGAATCAAGTCCATCAGATTCTCAAGATGATTCAGATAATAGCGTGAGTGCGGCGGCCGAGGTTATCGCTTCAACTGACGATGAATCAAAGCCAGAACAAAACCAAGAATCAGACCCAAACCACAAATGTTGGGTATGTCTAGATATTCTTCCAACTAATGGCTGGCAAGCCTGCCCTAAATGCGGAGCACGCTACCATTTAGGAGATTCTGAATGTGGTATCTCCAAACTCCCTAATTGCCGAAATTGTGAAGCTAATGTATCTGATTTTGTGAAGGTGTAAAGGGAAATGACAGCCGATGTACCTGAAATTCAGAATAGCCGCATATTCATCAAGGAGGGGTGGGCTTCGCCCACCATGC
>CAUZNH010000022.1:0-9022 GCA_963581345.1 Candidatus Thalassarchaeaceae archaeon
GAAGAATTAGATTTGAATTAGATGATATTGGTAGTAGGTAGAATCCGACGCGCTTAATTAGGGGCGGCAAGTCGCCGAGTCCCCCTTAGGGGGAAAAGGAGGCATTACAATGCGCAGAACACATGGTAGCCGACAGGGAACTCGTACAATTGCTAGCCGCAGTAAGGGTGATCAAGGCCGCCTGTTCATCAGTAGAGTTATGCATCCACACGAAGAAGGCGACAAAGTCGCAATCGTCATTGATGGTGGCTGCCAAAAAGGAATGCCACATCGTAGATTTCAAGGTCAAACAGGAACAATTACAGGGAAGCAGGGACGTGCTTACGTCTTGGCAATTAAGGACGGTAACATGGCAAAAACCATCGTAGCTCGACCTGAACACTTGCGTGCTTTGGAGAGAGGTGAATAACATGGGTGAGAAGACATACATCGATTATGCAACAGTTAGGGATGCGCTTGAGAATGCTCAAGAGCGCCGAGGCGAGTTATCCTACGAACAGAACATGGCCCTAAACCATGCTATTTGGGCTGCTGGCGATGCACGAAATGGAATCATCACCGAGACTAAAATTTTCAATGATATGCTAAACGCTCTTCTTGAAGTTGATAAGTTGGCTGCAGCGCCTGATATTGCGGCTAAGATTGCTGAAATTATTCCAGTCAATCCGGATGACGTCAAGGCAATTCTTGCTTCAAAGCGTGTGGTTATGGATGATAGTGAAGTTGAGCATATTGTGACTCTTGTTCGCCAGCATGTTGGATATGAGGGCTGAAGGTCGCTAAAAGCGGTCCCTTAAGTGACAGAACCTGCTTCGCGGGGTTGAGTGTAATGCACGGTGCAGGTTCCCGAGATAGTCGCGGCGGTGGTGATGAACCGTCGTGGGCCCATGAGACGCTTTGCCGAGTTCTTTCCCAAGAAGGGAGCGGTGCAGGCGGTGGAATCATCCATTGTATTACTGAACAGCATTTACATCTTATCAAAGCTCGAGCAAGCCCCGGTTGTGGGATTCTTGCTCCGGGACAAAAGTTAGAACTTCCAACTGAGGAAGGAAGCGAAAAAATTGCCCTTGTTTTAGGTAAGGGTAGGTATCGTGAATTACCAAATCAAGCCCAAGCGGCGATTGTTGATGTGATGAAGGGGATACTTTCCGAAAATCCAAAAGCATGTTTGGAATTCTATAATCGTGCAGGGCCGGTCTCTCTCAAGTACCATGCTTTCCAATTACTACCAGGGGTAGGACCAAGGAAAGCAACACAGATGGTAAAAAGCCGAGTTAGTGCTGGATGGATGACATTTGAAGAGGTTGATGAAGCCTGCACAATTGATTCACTTCAACTCATTGTTGATAGATTGGTTGAGGAATTGCAAGACCCTAAGGTGGTGCCCAGCCTGCTCCAGAATGTTGTGCGTGTAGCGGAATAGTGGGACCATGTCATCAGTTCAGCCAAGCGACGGGGTAGTGCGTGAGTTAGTAGATTTGTTACTTGACCGTCAGTGGGCAGACAAAGAATTAGGACAGCATTTCTTAGTTGATGAAAAGGTCCTTCAAGTGCCAATTCAATTATCACAGGTAGATTCAAACTCTCATGTTTTGGAGGTCGGCCCAGGACCGGGAACACTTACCCATTTTCTTCTATTAACTGGGGCGCGGGTGACGGCGATTGAAATTGATCATATAGCGATTGAACATTTGCATCGGGTACATGAAGAAGCAATTGAAAGTGGGCAACTAAATCTAATTGAAGGAGATGCATTGAAAGTTCAATGGCCTAATGATTTGACCGATGTTGTTTGTAATCCCCCTTACCAGATTTCAAGTCCATTAATTGCTAAAATTGATAATTGGCAAGAGAATGCAAGCCGGAAAGGGACAGATCAACTGAAATCAGTTGTCTTGCTTCTGCAAGATGAATTTGCTAGCCGGTTAGTAATGGAATTTGGATTAGCATCGCGTGGACCGCTTGGAATCAATACAGCCCTGAATTGGTTAGTTACTTTGGACATGAAAGTGCCTGCACATTGTTTTACACCACAACCGGATGTTCAAAGCAGATTAGTATTGATGGTGCCACATGATTTAGGTTCTCAATTAGGAATTGATGTTGAATCCCGGCTTGTAAAGAGAATGGTTTCCCATGCCTTTGCACAACGACGTAAAAAAATGCGTAATCGTTTGAAAGGAGTTCCAAGAAAAATCGAGAGAGTTCCAAATTGGAATCGCGAGAGATGGGTTGAGGCAGTCAATCTTCTCCTTTCTGATGAAGAAAATACTTCATTAGAGGAGGGTTGGCAAGATTTTAGACCAGATGAATTGGAAATTGAAGAGTGGCTTTTACTGGCTCAAAGATTGGAGTACTTTAACCAACAATTCACCGAATGAGTAGTATCGTCTTTTCCTTGATAAAACGGGGGGTTCAAAACAGACCCCCGGCTCCGGTGTCAACGGGGGATGGTGCCGTATGGCAAAGAAGGACACTTATTTAGCACTCTTGAGACGTGGGGTTGACGAAGTCACCGCTCAGACATTAGCTGACGCTGGACTGACTATTGGTAAACTTAAAGACATCACAGAATCACAATTAATTGGTAATTATGGCCTGAAAGATAAGATTGCTTCATCAGTAATTGAAGTAATCAAATCAGGTCCTTCCGGCTCAGGTTCTGAAAAATATCTCTCAAAGGTATTGTCAGCCCCGAAAAAGTTAGACCGCATTGATAAACAGCGACTTCGCCGACAACAGAAAGATTACTTGTCGGAAATCATTGAGCAGAAGGAACGAATCAGAGAGGCAAAGGTTGAGGCTTTTCGTAGCAAGAAATTGGTGATGATTCGTCTTGGTAAAAGCATTGAACTAATTTGCAAGTTGGAAAACAACTTGGATGAAGAAGGCAAAAATGAGATGCGCTCTAAGATCAATGACCAACTAGAAACTAGAGGGTTAGAAGCCGCTCGAGATCACGAACTCCTTGGCTTGACTGGAACTCCTCAAGATATTGCTGACTTCCGCCGCAAGGTGGTTCCAATTCTATGCCTATATGCTTGCCCAGAATGTGGCGAGGAAATAGATCCTGTAAGTAGCAATCTCAATCAAGAAGACCCTGGGGGGTGGAGTTACGTTTGTTGGGATTGTGAAACTGAATTCAGCGCTGGCATGGTTGACAGAGTGGAAACATTCCTCAATAATGGAAAGCGAATTTCAATTGATGAAAATAAAGGACCACGCCTACCAATTGCAGTCAGGCCGAAGATATCGAAAGTAGATTCAGTGGATGAACTATTGAGAGCAGACTTGAAACAAACTGGCCAAACAGCCGAAATGCTTGAGGCAGCAGTATCAGAGAGTAAGTTGAGTGGTGGCTTGATGGATATCAATGACTGGATTGACCAGACGCTAGCAGCAAAGGGCTACATTCAAGCTCAAGAAGACCGAGAGGATTTCATTGTCGCAACAGGTGCTGGTGCAACTAAATTCAACAAGTGGATGAAAAAGGCTGGACTTGTGTTCAACAAGCAGACTGGACGTTGGACTCGTTGGTCTGACCGCTGAAGCCATTGAGTTTCCACTATTCTCAAGGCGGAGAACACTTTGGCCAAGGATATGGCATTACTTCGCTTCTTCCGCAACGGTGTCATTCTAGGCAGTGCTGAGATTGAGGAAGATGTTCCAATTCTCGAAATTGCCGACCAAGCAGGAATTGAAATCCCTCGTGGTTGCACTTCTGGAAATTGTGGGACCTGTCTAGTGAAATTAATTCAAGGGGAAGTTCCAATACCAGACCCCCCACCTCCTGGACTAGATGATTATTTGATTGAGGATGGATATATTCTAGCATGTATTTGTGTTGCAGATGCCGCATGCGATATTGAGACAAATCCTCCACTATGAGTTGATAATATGGATAATTTGTTGGCTGCATTCATCGTTTTTGATGTGGTAATATTGTTTCTAATTTATCGTTTCATGGCAAAAAAACTCAATTCGAAACTTGAATTGGTTGAACAGCACCAGAGAAAGAGATGGGCTCGCGACGAAGAGAAATTGAAGGCTGCATTCGAAGAAGAATAAACCGCGTTGTTAACGGCGTTTTCCACCAATATATCCTTTGAAGTATAACCACATTAGCAATCCACCACCAATTCCAGCCATCAAAGATAGAATGACTTTCAAATCAACAGGTCCAGTTCCAGCCCCAAAGGATTGAACATTCATCCCAAAAATACTCGCAACCGCAGTAATCGGTAGCATGATGGTGGCGATAATCGTCAACAGTCTCATGACTTCGGCTGTTTCAGCCTGTGATTCAGCCAACCGCATTGATGTTTGAGAAATATAGGTATCACGAGTTGATGCGGCACCAGAGCTGTAGTTCTCAATACGGGTCACGATTGAGTGGGTCAAATCCGCTAAATCGCGATAGTAAAGGTCGGTTTCTTCGGTTACGAAGTTATCAGTAGAGCGTAACATTCCTTGAATAACGTCGTCAAGAGGAGTTGTTGATTTTGCAATCTCACGTAGCTCACCTTTTATCTCGTGCAAATCTTCAAGAAGATTAGGATACTTTTGTAGTGGGTCAAACACTTGGTCCTCTAATTCGTCAAGTCTATCAGAATGGCGGCTTAACACCTTCATCCAATCATCAGCAACTGAGTCAAGAAGTTGGTACAGTAAATACTCTGTATTCATCATTCCATCTTTAATGAAATTCTTTGAGCGTATTCGCTTCCTAAACTCTGCAATACCAGGCATATGGGCATGCCGTACAGTGATTAACCAACCCTCATACAAGAAAGAACGGAGATATTCAGTATCTAGTTCGCGGTCTGCATCTCTGGCTTTGAAGGTAGTAAATTTGTGATTTTCGTATACGAAGTTTCGGCTTGCAGGTTCTTCAAAACAGTCGTCAACTGCTAGCCGATGGAAGCCCATTTTTTGTTGTAAGAAATCTCGAGTGGGCTCCTCCTCAGGCTGGAAAATATCTATCCATCCTCCAGAGTGTTCTGACATTAATTTAGATAAGTCAGAAAGTGATGAATCTTCCATATCTGCACCAGCTTTGCCGGTGTGGACGCGAACTCGAGTCATACATCTCCCTCAAACTTGGGGCTGGGGGTTCTTTCTTAACAGCGACGGCTAGGAAATTTCACCCTTAAACGCTATTTTTATGGTTGAAATCAGGGATTCGTACTTACTAGAAGGTGTTGGCCCAATTACTCATTGATTGAGGATGTCCAGCGATGTACATCGGGAATACCCTCAACTTCAATAAAAGCAGATGAAATCTTCCTTTTCTTCTGTAACGCGTTTCGCAGATCTATCAAGTCAAGAAGGCAACAAGGGCAGTGCGCTCGGGCCGGTGTTACTTTGATTCTGACTGAGCCATCATCATCAGCTTGCATTGCTTTTAGTGCACCACTTTCAGCAATTGTACCACTACCATGTGGTTCTTCCCAAGATGAGAGAACATCGAGCAATTGGCGCTGCGCTGCCTTCTGTGCACGACTACTCATCAACCTGCGCCTAAGGGTGGTTGGTTTTCCCTGTTGCCCCTTCAAACGTCAATACTGAGGATATGTTCGATAGTGATTGAGCGAGAGTTACTGGCCTTTGCTCTCTCTTCAGCTAACTTGAGGGCACGACTCAAGAATCCCATTTTTGCTAATTCATCGAGTTTCTCTAATTGAGGTACAAATTCGGCTGGGTTTCCACCGGTGAGAGATTTTTTCATTTCATGCTGAATAGTCCCGGCTTCATCGTAGTACAGTTCAAGTAACTCTTCTAAAGCATCATTTTCAACTTTCATACCGGCAAAATTCTTAGTCATCTGACGGAGTATTGCCGGAGTGATGATTCCGGTCCCTCCACCAACTAGAGATTCCAAAGGATCGGAAGTCACCATTATTGGTGTAGATTCAACATCTTGAGATTCATCTGGTAGATTCACCCCAAGATTTGAAAGCGCTTCTTCAAGGTGACGCGGCTTGATAGTTCCCATTGAATTGTTAGTGCAGACGGTTTCACAGGCTTGTAAAACATCCCTGAGATAGAGTTCCAACTCTTCGCAAGCAGCAGTGACTGCAGCCGCACTTACTGAATCAACAGCATCAATTCGTTCAATCATCAATCCTCGGGTGCGGCTGAAGCCAAGTCTAGTTCGCCTTGGGTCATCTAGAGTCTTTCTAGTAGAATCGTGGGTTAGGGTTTCTTGCTCCATTCGCGGCACAACATCATTGAGTTTGGCAACTAGTAAAGCGACCAATTCCTGTTTCACAGCGCCAGAAATCCGCAAGTCTGTGTATGCTGAAGCAAGTGATGCAACATGAGAAGGCGACCACGGTTTGGCGCTCATGATACATGGCGTAACTCGGTGCTCAATGAACCCTACGGCGTTGAGGAGAATTTCATTAATCCCATTCTTGATGTAGAGGAATTGCATCACCAGCAGTTAGACATTCCATTCCGTCTTCAGTTCTAACCCAACTATCTTCGACTCCAATCGCTCCATCTGAGTAGATTACTTTTGGCTCAATAGCCATGGTGCCTCCAATTCCAAGAGGTGTTGAAAAGCCTCGTGCAACTACAGGAGTTTCATCTAAGTGAAGCCCAATAGAGTGTCCTAGGAATCGTGCCTGGTCGGGAGGTATGCCCATTAAGTGCCCACTAAATCCCCTCTCTCTAGCAATTGCAACTCCTGATTCGTAGGCCATTTCACAAGTCTCCCCTCTTGCTAATTCAGTTACGACCTTGTCACTTATTTCCTTCATGCCCTCAAGCCTCTCCGTCCACTCTTGGTCAAGTGGTCCAACACTGAACATTCTAGTGCAGTCTGAAACATAACCACGGTGGCAGTGTACGATGTCAACTAGCACCGGTTCACCTGCTTTGATACGGTGAAACCCAGCACCCAGGCCAGCAAAAGAATGAGGGCCAGTACCGCCGACTGCCGAATCAAAATAAGTTGGCACAGCGCCAGAATGGCCTGCTGCAATGACAACTCTATCACAGTTCATTGGCCATTTCCTCAACATAATTTGGCCGCCAAAACCAGCCGCTCTGCTAACTGAATCAGCGGCGGCGGCGAGTTCTATTTCGGAAATCCCTTCTCCGCCTTCATCAAGAATCGCTTCAAACATCCAGCGGTTGACTTCACCACTGGCTCGCATCTGATCTATTTCCCAGTGGCTTTTTATTTCCCTAAGATTCCAAAGTAAACTAGTACAATCCTCAGATTCTCCAAGAACATCTTGGTAAAATTTAGCCTGATTATGAGGTAATCTACCATGTTGCATCGCTGGCGTGGTAGTACATCCACGTTGCTTCAATTCATCATTTAGATGTTTTACACGCGGTTGAGCTGCTAACTCAAATGGTGACGCGGATTCTCCCGCTTCCCAAATAGCCCTGTCAAGACTTTGGCGCACCCAAAAAACGGAATCAACAGATGAGTCTTTTGCGCCAACAAGAAGCATTCCATTCTGACGGCCTCCTGCCAGCCAATAGAGGTCAACAGGGTCGTGTACAATCATTGATTCAATTCCAGCATCAAAAAGAGCAATTTCAACTAATTCAAGTCGCTTTGCTAATTCTTCAGGAGGTACTCTCCAATCGGCACCCCCAGGACCTTCAAGCGCCGAGATATCCCACTCCATTGTAGGGCCGAGGGTGCCGTCGCCCTAATGCATTGGCTTGTGAGTGTCATTAAAAATGGGATTTTCAATCCTTAAATAAACAACTGAATTGGCCAATCTCATGACGGAAGAATCGACAATCAACAAAGAGAGAAATAGGTTACTTGAATGCCTTCGACTAAAGCAGGTAGTAAGGGCAGGGTGGACTAGATTTCCTATTAAAAATCCAGAAACAGTAGCTGCACATAGTTGGGGGATGGCGCTACTTGGGCTCTTGACATGTCCAGCCGATTTGAATTTAGAAAAGGTACTCACTCTAGCTTTAATTCATGATCTAGCAGAAGTTATTGTAGGGGATTTGACACCTTATGATCCAGAACCAGAAGGAGGAAAGCGTGCTGCTGAGGAAAAGGCGATTGCACAATTATTAGAAGGGCATCCTAGATCTGATGAATTGCAAAAATTATGGCAAGAATTTGAGGATAGGACAACACCTGAAGGCCTATTTGTTGCAGGATTAGACAAATTGGACATGGGACTTCAGGCAGAAATTTATGAAAACGATTTTGACATCAATTTAGATGAGTTTACCAATGCTTCAAGGAGAATGGTAACTGATTCATATCTCTCATCGTTATTGAAACCATGAATCTCTGCTATGATTTGCATTTATGCGAATTTTTTTGCAGAAGCCTTCAGGGCTTCTATCGCTGGCATCGGCTTCCCAGCGAGGAAAGTTAGGCATGAGCCGCCACCTGTACTGTTATGGCCAATTTTTCCATCAACTCCGCGCTGGTTTACGAGAGTACCTGTATGGCCGCCACCGATAATAACGAAAGCATCAGTTTCAACACAGGTGTTTAGAACTTCAATCGTTCCAAAGGCGAATTGTGCTTTTTCAAAATAAGATGCAGGTCCATTCCAAAGCACACATTTTGCACCCATAATTGCAGGCCTGATTGACATCAATGTTGCAATTCCAATATCATAAATTGGATATTCTGTAGGCAGTTTTTGAACAGATAGAGGGACTCTCTGTGAATCAATTTCAATTGCTAAGTCAGTCGGCAAAATCAGTTTGTCGAGATGATTCTCAACCACCCACTCAGCCATTTCCCAAGTTCTTTCGAAAGCATCTCCAAGACTTCCACGAATGTAATTTTCATTCTCATATCCTAGGGAATTTCCAGCAGCCCATAACATCAGATTTCCAACGAGCCCTACAGGGATGATGGTGTCAACAACCTCGCGGTTCAGAAGATTGACCGCAATATCAAGCGAATCATCACTCTTTACCCCACCAAGAATTACTACATGCGGTCTAGGTGGATTATCTACCACTGCGCCAAGGGCATCTAACTCTCGCTGAACTAAAACTCCAACATAGGAAGGGA
>CAUZNH010000023.1:0-8999 GCA_963581345.1 Candidatus Thalassarchaeaceae archaeon
AGACTATATTCTTCTAATGGAACAATGTGGTGGATGGGGGAGCCAACTTGTAGTAGTGGAAACTATTGTAGTTGGGTTGAGAGTTTAGATGTCACAAGTTCAGGTGATGTTTTTGTTTCGGGTTATTTTGAAAATAGTGTATCTTTTGGAAGTTGTTGTTCTATTAATTCGGGCGGCGGAATAGATGGTTTTCTAGCAAAATTCAATTCAAGCGGCTCTTGGGATTGGTCTATATCTCTTGGTGGAACTTCAAACGATAAAATCCTTGATGTGCGAAATATAGGCAATGGAAGTATTGCTGTTGTAGGGGACAAATCGGGTGTAATTAGTGTAGGATTAACTACGTTATCAAGTGCGGGAACTGGTTTTGTTGCTATGGCAGCAGATCAAGGAACATGGGAATGGGCTGCTCAACCAACAGGTAATACAGTTGTACAACAAGTAATTCCAACTGGAAACGGAACCATTGAAGTGGCTGGTGTTTTAGAATATCAAAATTCAGCTAGAACATTTGGTTTAGATTCACTTAATTCATCAGACGGGGATGATATTTTCCTTTCTCGCATGAGTGCAGATGCAGATGCAGATGGAATCACGAACAATAGGGATAATTGTGATCAGATTTACAACCCAAGTCAATTGAATTATGATTCAGACACATTCGGTGATATTTGTGATCCTGACGATGACGCTGAAGGGATTGCAGACATGGTTGACAGCTGTCCACAAGGTGCACTCGCATGGCTATCAAATAATACAACAGATCATGATACAGATGGTTGTAAAGATGACATAGAAGATAGTGATGACGATAACGACGGCCTTCTTGACAGCAATGATGCATGCATGGCCGGCACCCTAAATTGGACTTCAAATGGCACAACTGATTATGATACAGATGGTTGTAATGATTCGAATGAAGATTTAGACGATGACGATGATACAGTCAATGACACAGCAGATGCTTGTCCAAAAGGAAGTTTAGGTTGGTTATCTACACCTTCAACCGACCATGATGGAGATGGTTGTTTAGATTCTGATGAAGATGCTGATGACGATGATGACGGAATAGGCGATGAATATGATTCATGTAACCGCGGCGAATTAAATTGGACATCATCCAATGTCACAGACAATGACGGCGACGGCTGTCTTGATGCTACTGAAGACCTAAACGATGATGACGACCATTACCAAGATTACGACGATTCATGTCCAAACGGTTCTGTTGGATGGTACTCTGGAAGTATCACAGATTACGATGGGGATGGCTGCAGAGATTCAGATGAAGATTTGGATGATGATGGAGATGGTATTCTAGATGTAGATGATAATTGCCCAACAGGGGTGAAAGGTTGGGTTACAAATCCAACCGTTGATTTTGATGCTGACGGATGTCATGACTGGAATGAAGATTCAGATGATGATGGTGATGGGGTATCAGATCTAATTGATGATTGTTCAAGAACATCAGCAGGAGAGAGCCCCAACGCAGATGGATGTGCTACAGGAGAAATTCCAGATGGGAACAGCGGTGGAGGAAGTTCATCAGTGAATTATACAGAGGATAATACGTTTGTAAACAATACATATGTGAATAACACATATGTGAGCAATACATATCAAAATAATACTTTGAACAACGATACATTCCAAAATCAAACATTCCAAAATCAATCTTTCACCAATAATACAAATTTGAATCAGACAATAAATGAAGGTGATTTGGTAAACAATAGTGGTGAGCAGCAAATAGAGACAGACCCGGAAGGAGAAACTTCCTCTGGAATGTCTTGGTTACCCTTAGTTGTTGTAGCGTTGATGGTATTACTTCTCTTTGTTCAAGCATTACATCTTGTAAAGAAACCAACGGTCCCGTTAGGACCGCCAGAGAGTATGTTGGTAGAACAAGAATTGTTTGATGAAGTGGATCACACCGATGTGGTTGTTGATATGCAAGAAGATTTTGATTTAACATCTAAAGAGTCAATGAACCCATTACCAGAAAGTGAAGTTTCAGGCACACAAGAACCGAAATGGCCACCGCTTGTGGTTGAAAATCCAATTATTTCAGATGGTTTTGAATGGGTTGAATGGCCAGAAAGCAGTGGTCAAAATTATTTCAGAGGGGTAGGTACAACCGACGAATGGCAAACTTGGCCTGTAGAGTGACTTACATAATTTAGGATATTGGAAAGGAAAGCCCTTGAAAATACAATAAAAAATCACGTGGCGCCCCGACCGGAATTTGAATCCGGGTCGAAGCCTCGACAGGGCTTCATGATAGACCACTACACTACCGGGGCTAAGTGAATGGCTCGGCCAAAGCCAACCTGTATTTAATGAGAACCCAACTCGCCATAATGAGAGACATGGCCAAGAAAGGAGATTCAACACCCGGCGCGGCTGATAATGAAGAAGAAAAATCTTCACCAAAAGGACCGCCGACCGGTCCACCAAGTGGGCCACCAAAAGGCGCGCCAATGGGGATGCCAACGGGCATGTTTCCAGGAATTGCTGCCGCTAACACACCCCCCCAACGGACTGTAGGAACCCCTCCTGAAGTTCAACAAAGTAATGCGGCGCAAGAAGATGATACAGAGTCAGGTGTTGATGCTGATACACTTGTTGATGATGATGAATTTTCAGATGAACCCCCTACCCCTTCAGTAGATATTGGTGGTATGATCGGCCAATCAATGGCTGCAACACCAATGTCAGATGTTGAGGCTCTTCGGGTTGAAAACGTTTCAATGCGAAATGCGTTAACCAATGCTACAAGCATAATCAATGAAATGGATACTCAACCAATGCCACCAATAGTTGGGGATGGTTTTGTAGTTCCAGCTCACGTAGTTAGTGATTTTGTTAGAATCGGGCGTCAATTACAACGGGACGGGCTTTGCCATGCGACTGTTGGGAGTATTTCCACACTTTCACTTGATGAACCAAACCTTGTACATATCACCAAAGAAGGATCCTCTCTAGGTCAGTTAGATGAGCGTCACGTTGCTTCAGGAAGACTAGGTGGAATGGCACCACCGGATGTAGGGAGTGCTTGGAAAATTCACACAATTTTGCTTGCAGTAACTTCACTTGAGCACAATGGTAGTGCCGCTTGTGCACACCTTCCAGCCCCTTACACTACTGCAATGTCACTTGAACAGGATTTGTTTGTTCTGCGCCCTTCCGACCTTGCAGGTAAGCAGAGATTTGAGTCAGTTGTGATAGTTGATTCTGATGACGTATCAGAAGATGATTTCTTGCGCCAACTTTCAGAAGGATTGGCGCAATCAAAATGCAAAGCAATCGTTGTGCGAGGCGGTGGAGTATATGCTGTCGGCGCTAATTTTAACGAAGCCTGGGATAATGCTGCGGCAGTAGAACACAGCATGAAAATATCATTCTTAACTCGCCTCGCCGATATAGAATAATAGCGGCAAGTTCATTGAATTCAGGCAAGCGCCAAGAGGTCGATAGCCATGGTTACTCCTCTTGTTATCGATGTAGTTGATAACGGGGGGCAGTGGACTCATAGAGAATGGAGGATGCTTCGTTACCTTGGAGTAGATACTCAAATAATTCCCAATGACACAATTTGTGACGATATTAGGGAATTGGATGGATTACTTCTTTCAGGCGGCGCCGCGCGTGTAGGGTTGACTGGCAAACTAGGTAATTGTGGGGAGTTGCTGGAACTTGAATTACCAATTCTTGGCATTTGTGCTGGCCACCAGTTCATGGCCCGGCATTATGGTGGTGATTGTGGCGAAGCAGAATCACCTGAGTTTGGGGCGATGGAAATTACTCTCAATGAAGGGGGTGGTGAATTATTCAAAGAAACGCCAGAAACCCAAGTTGTTTGGGAAAGTCATAATGATGAGGTGACAATAGTTCCAGATGGATTTTTCATTACTGCTAGTAGCCCTTCGTGTCAAGTACAAGCGATGGAAAACGACGATGGTAACCGCTTTGGGTTACAGTTTCACCCAGAAGTCAATGATTCCGAATATGGTGCGAAAATAATGGAGAACTTTGTTGAAATATGCCGCCAATCGCGTAATTAACACTTTCACTCAAAGGGCGAGGTTGAAAAAGGGCGGGCCGGTCGGCGCCTTCGTATGGAACGAGTTTACACCTTTCTAGACGACCGAATGTTCACCTACCGGTGCATCAACATCAACTGTAAAGAGAACCACCGAGTCAAAGGGTGGACACAGTGGATTAACTGTGAAGCATGTGGAGCAGATGCTCTACCAACAGAAGTTCTCTACCGTTGCTTGAAGTGCGGTGCTTTGGAAGCTTTCAGCCAAGAAAAGAATGGTGTATCTTGCCGAAGTTGCGGATTTCGTATCTTTGTCAAACCCCGTCGCTCTGGCACAGACCCTGAGCAAGGCGGCGAAGGCGCGTACAAAATGCTCAAAGCAGATTGACAAAGGTCATCTATTGTTACACACTTTCATTTTTTGATGGTGAGGCGTGAGTTGGTGTCAAGTGGCACCCCATTTGAACGAGTAGCAGGCTATTCTAGAGCGATTAGGGTGGGGAATATAATCCATGTTGCGGGAACAACAGCCACCGATTCAGATGGTAACGTACTGGCTAAAGGCGACCCTGTTGAGCAGTGTAGGATAATCTTTGGTAGAATTGAGGCTGCTTTAGGGAAACTGAATTCATCACTAAATGACGTGGTAAGAACTAGAATGTATGCGACGAGGGCAAAGGACTGCGAGGAAATCATGCGAGTTCATGGTGAATTCTTCAGTGATATTAGACCAGCTTCAACCCTCGTAGTTGTACATGAGTTGGTTAATCCAGAGATGTTGCTTGAAATCGAAGTTGAAGCAATAATTGATTGATGAATTAGGTAAGATTAGACATTCCCGCCGCTGAGTTCAAAGACTGTGGGCCTAACACTTGAGTTAGTCGTATGCCGAGTTGGTTAGAGAAGCACGCTCCTCGCCGCTTCGATGAATTGGCAGTATCCAAGCAAGTCCGGCGTGCACTTACTACTGTCAGCCTTTCGGGAAGCCCTCCTCATATGTTGATTACAGGTCCAGCAGGAGTTGGTAAGACCGCGGCTTGGAGATTAGTGGCGCGTCAAGTTTTGGGGCCGGGTTGGAAATCTACGGCCCATGTATTGCAAGCGAGAGATTTAGTTGGAACAGCTGGTGCGATGCAAAAATTTGAGGATTTTCTGCGCCCGGCTGGGAGAACATCAAGAGATACATTAGCAGGTAGAACAAGTTTAGAGGCGTTTGATCGCTCAATGTGGGATACATCAGAAACCGATGACCCACCACCAGCCGGGGTAGAATTAGCACCACCTGAAAAAGGGGTAACGCCAGTTAGTCGTTTAATCGTGATAGAAGATGCAGACCATCTCGGCCCAAAGCGACAACCATATTTGCGCCGGATGATGGAATCTGAATCAGCAACCTCGCGATTTATTTTCACTGCTAGGGCACCGAGTAGAATCATGGATGCTCTGAGGAGTCGCAGTAAACATATCCGAATCGCATCAGTTGAACCTGAACTTATTGAATCAATTCTAAAACAAATATCAGCTAAAGAAAGGGTTGAGCCAGCACCAGGAATTCTTGGAGACATAATTCATGTAAGCGGTGGTAATCTCAGAAAGGCGTTATTCACTCTAGAACTTCTCACGCGCACGAACCAGATTGAGGACCGTTCTTCAGTTCACAAGTTAGTAGCAGCATCGACCCTCCAAGGTGGGAGGTTAATGGTGGAAATGGCTTTACGTGGCCGTATTATTGAATGGCGTTGGGAGACTGAATATGGTCGTAAGAAGAAGGTTTTATCTGGTGCATTGGCTGAACTTGATCGCCTAATGGGTGAGTTGTCTTTAGACAAAGATGACGTAGTATCGCAATTACATAGAGTCCTTACTTCTGGGCGCTTGATGTTACCATCAGAATTGCAAGGAGAACTTCTCAATCGTCTTTCAGAATGTGATGTGCGACTTAGTCGTAGTTCGTATCCTCGGATTCAGTTTGAAAGATTCCTCCACCAAGTTTCTGAAGCAGGGTTACGGCATGGTATGGTAATGGCTTAACTGCCACAACCGTCATCTAAGGTGGGCCGGTCGAATAGTCGGGCGCGTGGCCCAGCTGGATAAGGCGGTGGCTTCCTAAGCCGCAGATCGCGGGTTCAAATCCTGCCGCGCTCGTATCAATAACCATCATTTGTAAACTAAGTTGTATAAATTAGATTGCTGGAAAAACCCACAGCGTCTCGTAGAGACGCCCGGCGCGGGCTTTATGATGCACCGGCTAGTGGAAGGCTTTGATGGAAGCCTGGGATGTAGTTGTTGTAGGCGGCACTGTAGCCGGATTACGAGCCGCTATTTCGGCTCACGATGCAGGTGCGTCAGTGACAATTTTAGAAGAGGGTGCAATAGGCTCAGGCGGCGCATCAACATCAGTTGAAGGCTTTGCAGTATCACTAAATGAGACCAATTTTGATGGCCATGCAAAAGACACAATTTCTGTTGGATTAGGTCAATGTGACGAAACAACAGTACGACACAGAACCGCATCTGCTTTTGATCATCTAGCAGAATTAGAGCGTTGGGGACTTGTTCTCCGTCGTGGGAAAAATGGCTTACCCCTCCTCAGTTCAGGACCAGGTCACACTCAATCACGAGTAGCAACAACTGGTGATACTACGGGTCGAGAATTACATTCACTCCTTGAAGAGCAGTGCATGAAGCGAGCGATTTCTAGAAGGGGGGATATGCAATCACTTTCCCTTGTAACCGAATCAAATGAAGTAACCGGCCTAATCACCTTAGATGTACAGCGTGGAGAAATGGTTGCATTGAAGGCAAAATCACTAATTCTTGCCACTGGCGGATTTGAATCAGCATGGAATGGAGGCAGTGGTGGAACAGGTCTTTGGTTAGCTTCTGATGCAGGAGTTTCTCTAAACAATCTTGAATTTGTCGGCTGGAATCCCCTTAGCATGCAGATGCATGGCCTGCAACTACCATTTGCAATCTTAGATGATGGCGCATCGGTGCGTTCCGCTTCAGGTAGTGATATTGAATTCTCATCCGAAGGTGGCATTGCCGAAGCCTCGCAATCCCTACTCAATTCAGGTGAACAATGTGTGTTGGACGCCCGTGTCCTAACTCGGGGTACTCCTGTGTGGTATGGCGACACCTCAGAAAGAGTATCTTCACGCCTTGGTGGTCAAATGAGCGAGACAGTAATCCCAATTTCTCCTCAAGTTTCAACCACGATTGGTGGGGTTCCTTGTGATATGACTGGAAAGGTTTCTTCGCACGGCGGATTATTTGTTGCTGGGGATTGTGCTTGCAGTGGATTCCATGGTGCAGATATGGCTGTTGGTAACAGGTTGTTGGAATCTCTTGATGGTGGTTCTAATGCAGGTGCTTCTGCCGCAGAGCATGCTGCAGATTCACAATTTTCGGATTCTGATGTGATTGATTCCGCTTTGACAGCAGCAGCAGACCGCTTTGGTAAATTATTAGCAACAACAGATTCTGGTATGACAAGGGGCCAAGTTTCAACCCAATTGAATTCGATTATGTCAGATTCAATGGGGGTAAGTCGTGAAGGGGCTTCCTTAGCAGGCGCCGTAGAACGACTTTCACAACTTGCTGAGACCCAAATCACATTATCAGATGAGAGTCCAGTTATGAATACTGAATTAGTTGAGGTATTCCGTCTTGGAGGGATGATAAAAGTCTCTCTAAATGCTGTTGAGTCAGCAATGGACCGAGTTGAATCGTGTGGCAGTCATCAACGTAGTGACGAGTAATTCCTTTTCATTGAATGGCCGCAATGTTGACCATCTCTGCCAACCTGCGACAACCATGCGACTGCACTCAATTCTCATGATACTCATGGTTTTGTGCGTTTTTTTTTCAGGTTGTGTTTCCTCTCCAAACGAAGAACCATGCCAAGAAGGCCTTTCAACAATAGAATATTTACCTGACCCCGATGGGGTAACCACAGCTAACATTAGATTAGCAGACTTAGATGGTAATGGGGTGGATGAAATATTTTCAACCCACCCTTTGGATGGTACAATTACTAGGGTAATTTGTGACGAGGCTGGCTGTGTTGAGCAGGTGTTCAGCGATGGATTCATTGCTCCTGTTAGAACTCATATTGTTGATTTAGATGAGGATGGATTCACTGATATCATCGTTGCAGATATTGGTATTCTCCCCCCTGCAGACGAATTGGTTGGCAAAGTCGTGATGCTGAAAGGACTTGCAGGCGACGAGTTCCAACCAGTTACATTGATAGATGGAATTGGTCGAACAGTATGTGCCGAATCAGGTGATTTTGATCTTGATGGGGATTTAGATTTAGTAGTCTGTGAGTTCGGCAATTTAGAGGGTAGTTTATTTTGGTTAGAGCAAAGTGAAAACAATACTTGGGTCAGACATAATATCGATGAGCGCTCAGGCGTAATCCACGCATTCCCATTTGACCTTGATGGTGATGGAGATTTGGACATCGCGGTATCCCTTTCCCAAGTATCAGAAGAAATCAACATTTATCGAAATAATGGTGAGGGCAACTTCACGAAGCATTCTCTGGTTAACGAAGATGAAACGTTCTACGGAATGTCTGGATTAGAGGTAGTTGACCTTGACCAAGACGGTGATTCAGACATTATTTATTCCAATGGCGACACTCTTGATATGGATTTACCAGCAGAGATTGACCCCCATTCTTATCATGGTGTGAATTGGTTAGAGAATGATGGCTCTGGGGAATTCACTCGTCACCGATTAACCAATGTGTGGGGAGCATTTACTAGTCACGCAGTTGACATTGATGATGATGGCGACCTTGACATTGTGGTTGGAACGTTGCAGATCCTAGATTTCTTTCCTGATTGGGACCGTATTGATATAGTAATTTTAGAGAATGATGGTAATGAGCAATTCACTAGGCACGAATCCACCCAAATTTTGAGATATGTAATGACATTTGATT
>CAUZNH010000024.1:0-8889 GCA_963581345.1 Candidatus Thalassarchaeaceae archaeon
TCATATTGTAAATTGCGCCCGTGGCGGAATCGTAGATGAAGTGGCTTTGTTGAAGGCATTAGAATCAGGCATGGTTGCATCGGCAGCACTTGATGTGTTTGAGAAAGAACCTGCTTTAGACAACCCTATCATTCACCATAGGAATTTCCATGGAACCCCGCATATTGGGGCGGCCACCATTGAGGCTCAGGCAAGAATCGGTGAAGAGATGGCCGAATTACTCATTGATTTCTTTGATGGCAAGAAACCCAAATCGATTATCAATCCTGAGATTTTTTAATCAATTAGATTATTCTAATTTATGCATCGTAATTAGATGACTGCTAAACGCCTCTAATTCTGACGGGATCTCAATACCAGAAATTGGTTTTCCTCTACCAAGTCCAGCTTCGTTCTTTGCAGCCCATACATCTGAATTAAAATCTGTAATTGTTGTAGTCAATCGACGTAATCCATCTAATTCTCCATCTCCTAATTCACTAATCGGTAGACTGGGGAAATTACGAACATCAACCGCTGATTCTTCATAAAGTGTAGATGAAAGATAGTGGCAAAGGAATGGGCAAATAGGGCTAAACATCGTCAGCAAATCCCGTACAATTCGATGAACCGTCCATGCAGCTCCAGCGTCATCATTGTATAACCTAGTTTTTGCCATTTCAAGCCAATGACTTGGGAAAACTCCGGTTCCAAAATTCTTGATTGTTTGAGCCGCAGTATAGATATCTATATTTTCCCAAGCGTCTCGAACTGTTAGGTTTACCTCAGCGAATTCTGATAATATCCAACGCTCTGATATACTCAATTCTGATGGGACTGTATCTAAATCTTCAGGGACCTCAAACTGGCTTGCAAAACGAGCCACGTTGAATAATTTTGTAAGCACGCCGTAATACTTGGTCTCAATTTCTTCAGGATTGATTTGGAAGTCATCACCAACCTGCGCATCACAAGCCTTCCACAATCGGAAACATTCTGATCCAATCTTGTTGGCTTTCAGGTTTACCGTTTTATTTGGACCTTTGACCTTCCATGAGCCAGTCCTTCCACCAGCCCCACATTCTAAAACTGAATTAGCGTCAATTCCATTTCCTAATGACTTCGACATCTTTCGGCCCCAAGGGTCCATACCTAATCCATCAATCCAAACATTCTTGAAACCCGGTTTATCGAACAGCAGTGCAGATTTCAACAAAGTGTAATACAGCCATGTGCGGACAATTTCTTTTCCCTGAGGACGAAGTCCTGTAGGGAATGCGCGCTCAAATGTTTCACTATCATTGAGATATCCTGAAACGAAGAGATTCGAGTTTGAGGAATCCATCCAAGTGTCGAATACTTTTTCTTCACCTTGAATATTACCAAGGCTTTTCTCCATCTCAGACCAATCACCTAAGTCTTCCTTGGTTTCTCTGTCTAACACTCTTGAATTTGGAGGAGGGGACTCTCTCCAAGGTTGAACATAGGTGCCAACTGGTGGCACAATGACTTTCCGTTTGTCCTCTGAATACCAAATAGGAATCTCAGTATGATACCAACGTCTCCTACTAATTGGCCAATCAATTGAGATATTTTCCATCCAATCTAAGAGGAATTGTTTGTTGCGAGGTGGGATGAAATTGATTTCATCAGCCAATTCAGCAATCCTCTCCTGCTTGTGGGTTTGCCGTATGTACCATTCCTTCAATAAAATAATTTCAACCGGATTTTTTCCCCTCTCTGAAACTGGAACTTCTTGCTGACGGTCCTCCACCGATAAAATTCTACCATCAGCCTCAAGCATGTCAATTACAGTTTTACGTGCCTCAATAACTGACATCCCAACCAAAGGACCACTGATTTCAGTCATACAACCATCTAAGCCGATGGCTTGGAATGGGGTCAATCCTAATTCCCTGAAAACAGTAACATCATTCTGGTCGCCGAATGAACAAACCATCAAAACACCAGAACCAAAATCGGATTTAACAGAGCGATGAGCTCTAATTTCAACGCTAGTTCCTCTCCCATTTACTTCAACAGGCAAGTGAATTTGTTGACCCACAAGATCCAGATATCTTTCATCATCGGGGTGTACAATGACAACTCCACAGGCACAAATTAATTCTGGGCGCGTAGTAGATATGGCGATATCTTCGCCACTTTCAGTTGTCCACTTGACATCAACAAGTTGTGTCATTCTCTGCAATCTCTCAACTTCTGCATCTGCAATGGTAGTTCCCTCAACAGGGTCATAAATATTAGGCCGCAAATCCTCAATAATTTCTCCTCGCTTAAACAAATCAACAAAGATAGCCTGTGTGACTGCACGATATTCCGGAGAATCTGTAAGGTATTCTTTAGCAAAATCACAAGATAAACCAACTCTACTTGCGGTTTCCCTCATTTCTTGAGTGAATTCTTCAATAGTTTCTTCACATAATTTGAGGAACTCTGCCCGATCGTAAGTTTTCATCTTTCTATTTGTGTTTTTCTCAACAGTAAATTCAATGTTGATGCCGTTTCTATCTACACCCCAAGGAAAATATACCTCTTTCCCCATCAACCTCTGACTTCTAGCAATCACATCTATCATAGAATATTGAGCAACAGCCCCAATATGCCATGTGCCACTAGGATAAGGGGGAGGAGTATCAATCACAAAGAGTTCTTTTTCTGATTTGGGATTAAATCCATAGCGAGTATGGTATGCATCTTGGTCGGCATAGTGTTCTTCTTGAATCCGCTTTTCTAAGTCAATTGTCCATCGCTTATCGGTAATGCGCGGATCTGCCATTAATTATCCCACCAAGGCCCTCTCACACGTCAACAGCAAGCATCCTCACGCTAAGGGCGCTAAGTCACCATTCATGAGGATACCGCTTTATGAAACGACCTCGCTATAACTTCCGAATACCAACGATTGAACAATTCGGATAATTTTCAAGGGTATCCAATCATGATAAACTGTATACTTTTGGCTGAGATATTAAAGGAGGGCTTGATGCAGGGCCATATGGTGGCTGACATCTCTCAAGAAGGCGGAGATGGAAGGCTGCCCGAGAAACAACCAACTTCAAGACTTACAGATAAAATCAGTTCTACAACCAGTATTGTCAAAAGCAAGCTCAGTGACTTTGATTCTGAATCTGCAATTGAAGCGATAATGGATGCACCTCGGAGGCTTCAAAAAGAACTCCGAAAAATGACCGTGTTTGGTTCGCTAACTCGATTCCCAGCTCCTACTGTTGGACTATGTGTATTAATCACAATGTTCTTTCTGTTTCATTCTGGTATTCTTGACAAGTGGACCGGAACAGCCTCATTAAATGTCAATGGTGACTTGGAGGTTTATCTCCCAGAAGGATCCTCAGTCAAGGAAGATTTGGCAACAATAGAAGAAGATTGGACCACAAATGCGATGATTATCTATGTTGAATCAGAAAATCAAGGAGTGACAAATGTTTCGATTCTTAAACAACTTGACAAAATTGAACGGCAATTAAACAAAGTTGTTTCAGACGGGGGAGAACAAGATGGAATTATCTATATTTTATCAATATCTACCGTCGTTAAAGAGGTAAATTCCTCAGCACCACGAGTTGCAAAAGCGTTTGTCACAAATGCCTTAGGTGGAGATAACCTTTCACAACAAATCAACGAACAAATAGATGACCTAGGTGACACATTAGGTGGGTACAGCATACCTGAAGACCAACAGCGTGTAAACCAAATCATTGGAGAACTACCACCAAATGCTAAAGATAAACTCTATCGTGATGTTGGAGCAGGTGCCCTATCAAAAGTAGGATTCCCAAATCGAGCGGTGATAGTCGTAGGAGTTGTTGATACTGGATTCCGTGCATCAGAAATTCCCGAAATATGTAAAACAGGAGGGCAGCGAGAGGTTGAAGCTTATACAGACATAATAACGTATACAGAATGCTGGATTGAACAAACCTCATTTGAAAATAATTGGAATGAAGATACCTCGGCCTGCGAGGATAGACTTGATGGACAAAATGGTACTGCACCTCAATGTCTAGGCCTTACAATGACCCTGACAGGCCCTGTACCAATTACTAATTCTGTGACAAAATATTCGTTCGTTTTGTTTTGGCAAATTTTCCCGTTGGGAGTCGTTGCAGTAGCCTTTGGCCTCTTCATCTTCCATTCTGATTTGATTCAAACAGGAAGGGTTCGGGTTATTCAAGGAATTAAGGTAGTTATTATCTCAGGCCTACCTACCTTATGCTCGGTATGGTGGACTTTGGGACTTATTGGTTATCTTGACTACGAGGTGACTATGACTGTTATCATTGTTGGTCCGATATTACTTGCGCTGGGTGTATCATATGGATTGCACATCACCAATAGATATGCTGAGGAGTCTGGGACACCTCAAGATAAAATGGCCATAGCAATCCAATCAACAGGAAAAGCAGTATTATTGTCTGCGGTTACAACTGTAATAGGATTCATTTCACTGGTTATTACTCCGATGGCTCCAATAAAAACCGTTGGAATAGCACTCGGAGGTGGAATCGTAATCGTGTATATACTGACTATGGTGATGGTACCAAACCTCACAATGTTATTAGATCTGAAAAAACCAAGTCACCCCCCTCCTAAGATAATCGAATTCGTAGTTGAACAACCAATTAATTGGGCGAAAACTACGATTAGCATTTTCATTATTTTAATGCTAGTTTCTGCTATTTGGGCAAGGCCTCAAGTTGAAGAAAATATTGACCTGCTAGACATGGCACCCCAAGGGCAACCACCTATCATGAAGATGAAGCAATACAGCGAAGAATTCAACGCTGGTCAAATTGGAATGTTGTTAATTGAGGGTGCAATTGCAGGAGATAGAGATGATGATTCAACGGAAAACGATGACCCATTCGCTAAACTACAAGATATTGAAATGTTAGAAAATAGGACTGATCGGGTTGACAAAACCAACGCAGTTAGCATCGTTTTCCTTATGAAATCTGTAGGTGTATCAGTGAATTTATCCGGGACTTCTATCATGCCCTTCTGTAATTTACTTCCTGCAGGTACCGGCGAAGAAGTCTGCCATGTAATATTTGACAGAGAAGAGGAACAAGATGCGACATTCTGGAGGGTATTGACCACATTCAATACAGAAGATGACGCGAATAAACGGGCCCAGATTTTCTTACTTGATGTCTTTTATGCGTCGCTAACCCAAGAGACACGTCAATTGTTCATTAACGAAACGTACCAGAGGAGTTTAATTTACATTGATATGCCTTTCATGAATGTTCAGGAGACTCAAGCCGCAGTTGATGAAGTCAACATTTATGCAGAACAGAATTATCCTGGTGGAATCGCATCATCCCAACTTATCGGCGTAGCCGCCGTTACAATCGCTGTGAACGATTTAATTGTAGGTTCACAATGGACATCTCTAGGCTTTGCATTAGCTGCAACTCTGTTCACACTAGCAATTGTATTCAGAGACCCTAGGTATGCATTATTGACTACAATACCAGTATTGTTTACCGTATCAATGCAATGGTTAGTAATGCAGCAGATGGACGTTACCCTTTCACTAGTTACTGTCATGATTGGCTCAATTTTAGTTGGGGTAGGGATTGATTTCAGTATCCATATTGCCAACCGCGTAAAAGAAAATGGAGGTACTATTGAGGCGGTTAGAGAAGCATGTACAACAACTGGGATGTCATTGATTGAAGCAGTAGTGGTAACCTGTGCTGGATTAGCGACAGCTTTCTTCATTCCGATACCGGCGCTGAAACCATTCGTCAAAGTTATCATCATTCTATTGATTGTCGCTGCCTCTTCAGCATTGTTGCTGTTACCAGCAATTTTTTCTTTGATGATTAAAAGTGGAGTTGGACTTGTGGGGGGCTCTGCTTCAATGATTAGGGCTACCCGCTTAATTGCAAAAGGAGAGGATGAGGAAGTTGTATTGGCCGCTCCAACTCACCGCACAGACCATGATGTGTGGTGAATACAATCTATCGCGTAGGCAATAGACTCAAACCCCTCGCGAGTAAGCAATGGCGAACTATTGGTTGATGAAAAGTGAACCCGATGTCTACCCATGGGGGCAATTAGTCAAGGATGGGGATACCCACTGGGATGGAGTGAGAAATTATCAGGCACGTAATTTCATGCGTGATACAATGAAGGTTGGTGATCTAGTTTTATTTTACCACTCAAACTGCAAGCCCCCACACATAGCTGGTATAGCGAGAGTTTGTAAGGAAGGATATACTGACTTCACTGCTCATGATGAGAAATCAAATTATTTTGACCCTAAGTCATCTACCGATAATCCGCGCTGGTGTATGGTTGATATTGAACCAGTAATCGGTTTCAAGCAAACCCTTAGTCTACCTGACCTGAAACAAAATCCAAAATTAGAAGGTATGCCATTATTACAGAAGGGCCAACGCCTAAGTGTTCAACCAGTACCGCCGAAATACTTTGATGAAATTTGTATAATGGCTGAAATCAACCAAGCGACAATGTGACAACTAAACCCCCTATGAGACTGCATGAGGAAACGATATGGATCCAATCCCAGTAGCCAACAGAGCCGCCCAGATTGAATATGCAATTCGTGATGTTGTGGTGCCAGCAACGGAATTAGAAAAACAAGGTCATGAAATTCTAAAACTGAACATCGGAGACCCGCTAGCATATCCAGGACTACCTACACCTACCCACATGATAAAAGCATTTCAAGAGTCATTAGAACGACAAGAAAATGGCTATTCCCACTCGTATGGAACCCCCCTACTACGCCAAGGTATAGCAACTAGCGAGCAAAGCAAAGGTTGGGGGTGTACAGAAGACGATGTCTATGTGTGCCATGGGGTAACTGAAGCTTTACAAATCGTGTTTGCTGCAGTCCTCCAAGAAGGCGACAAAGTACTCTCACCTGGTCCCCACTACCCACCATACATGACATACCCACCTCTATTTGGAGGGAGCACTGTTGAATATCGAATGGATTCACAGAATGGATGGTATCCGGACCTTGATGATATTCGGTCTAAAATGGACGATTCAGTCCGACTTATTGTGCTAATTAACCCAAATAATCCAACCGGTGGTATTGCAGATGAAAGGATTATTTCAGGTATAATAGAGATTGCATCAGAATGGCCGAATTGCATTATTATTGCTGATGAAATATATGATGGTTTGAATTTTGAGGGTAACCATATATCGATGGCTGGCGCAGCTACATCAGCAGGAAGTGATGTCCCAGTGCTGACGATGAATGGTGTAAGCAAAGTCTACTATGCCCCAGGTTGGAGAATCGGCTACATGGCGTTCTACGACCCAGCCAATAGATTGTCATTGATAAGAGATGGAATTGAGAGGCTCTTACGGTCTCGTCTTTGTGCCTCAACACCTGCTCAAATGGGTTACCTCGCTGGGCTGTCATCAGATGATGGTTGGATGGATTCATATCGACAGAAATTATTGCAACAGAGAGACTATTGTATGCAACGTATTTCCTCTATAGAAGGTTTGCGTGCTCAGACTCCAGGTGGTGCTTTTTACTTATTCATTGAATTAACACATCCACGGTGGAAAGAAGATGACAAGCAGTTTGTCCTCGACTTATTACACCAAGAAAAAGTGCTCATGGTTCACGGTTCTGGGTTCAGCCCAGAATTTGGCAAAGGCTTCGTTAGAATGGTTTACTTACCAGATATTGAGGTATTAGAAGACGCGTTTGATAGAATTGAAAGATTCCTAGCTAGCAGTTAATTCTATTCAATCTCATGAACTTAAACACCAGGGTCTTAGGACCCTGAACGGCACAACCGATTAGAACTGAGGCCCCGCAGACCATGTTATGGCTGGGGGGCGAAGCATAGGGACCATCATGTCTTTCTTGTTGTTAGCCTTCGTTCTAACGACCTTATTTCTGCCTCTTGTAAGTGCAGCGCCGACAATTGTGAGCGCAGGTACTTTTGACCCTAGTTTACTAGCCCCATTAGCGATTTCAATAATGGTTGGACTGTTGTTGTGGCGCTGGTTACTCCCTCTTTCGCTGTCCAATTTGCAGGTCGCTTTTGAAGTCGATGATGGGTTGTATGAAGTTCATCGATTGAGTAAAAATCGCAAAGAAGTAATGAAATTACTGAATGCACCTAGAGTTGCAGTTGGTTCACTAGCTTACTTATTGGCAATGACTGGTATTCTGCTAATTGTCTGTGAATTACTCATTGAACCATCAACATTCTATGAACCGGTCATCTATATGATGCTAATTTTAGTTGCTTACCCAATTATCATCTCACCATTCGTGACCCTATATGCCCAATTATCTACACAAACAACTGATGCAGGTAATCTATCCACATTCAAGACATTGTACGGATCTTTCGTTACTATAATTATAGTATTAACTGTAACCGGTTTTGTCCTTTTTATAGGATACCAAAAATCGGCTTCTGGGACTGACGATGAAATATTTGGACGTTGGATTGGATTTGCCCTTCTTGCATTCATGGCCCCGACTATTTTGGCTTACGGCAGAATTATGGGCGCCTCTTGGAATACTCTGATAATCAACAAATGGCGTACATTGAGAGGAAAGAGAACTGCGATTGACCCTGATAAACCTGGTTTCTTCAAACGCTTTGCTTCATTACTCATTGTAGTATTCCTAGGGACAATGCCATTAGCCGCAATAAATGGAATTGTCACATTAGTTTATGTTGAAGTTGAAAATCCGGTCGATGCTAACTCAATGCTTGACCTAGGTGGAATCATTGGATGGGAAATTTATCAATATGTGGAAAATAATCCTGTTCTACAGAAGGCTATTTCGTTAAAAACTCTTGAAATAACCTTAGCCTCATATCTTATGCTCAACGTTGCAATCGTTGGATT